>CAZVSF010000034.1:0-19464 GCA_964630195.1 uncultured Lentisphaeria bacterium | reverse complement strand
CGGGGTGCTGGGCCCCGGCTCCAATGCCCACGGCCCCAACGAGTTTCTCGACATCGCCACCGCCACGAAAGTGACCTGCTGCGTCTCGCGCGCGCTCGCTGACCACCACGCGACGGACGCCGATATCGCCATCCCGCGCAAGTGCACGCTAGGCGTGCTCCGACAGGATCACTTCCAGTACGAGAACGACCGCATCCTCGACTGGTTCGAGAGTAAAAGGAGCGTAAAAGGGGACGTTCCCCTTTTTCGATAAGCTCTTGGAAATCCGGCGAAAAGGGAAAATAAATCAATCCACATTCCGTAACCTGGCATCTAATATTGCCACTTGCCGAAAACATGTTGGTGTTTGGGGGGGCGCCCAATAATTTCAGCGCTCTAACATGTCGATGAATAATATCATAAAACGCGCCCCAGTCCTGATAATTGGAATTCCCAGCCTCGTAGCTATCAGCCTCTACAGCAAGAATATTTTCATGCTGTTCTTTGCAATTGCCGGCTTGCTGATATTAGGCGAGGCGTATCGTATGTCCCGATCAAATGGGACAGAAGCCAATACCTGGGCTGGTTATTTTGTCTATCTTAGTATTCTGGGCGATCAGCTTTTTTACCATGGGAACTATCTTGCTCAAGTTTTGACCCTTTCACTTCTCCTCCTGCTCACATTTGAGATGTTTCGTAAAAAGTCACACGTCATGGAAAATGTCGCCTTATCCTTTTTTGCAGCCACCTTCATTGGAATGGCTTCATCTTATGCAATATTGTTGCAACAGCTGGCATACACTGAAGGTGGTGGACATCTGGGTGGGTATGCGATTCTGACCATTTTTATCGGTGTCTGGGTTTGTGATAGTCTGGCATATTTTGTAGGATCAGCTTTTGGGAAACACAAGATCTTTCCCCGAGTGAGTCCCAATAAAAGCTGGGAAGGATCGATCGCTGGACTTTTTGGCTCTCTCCTGGCGCTCATCATTATTATCCGTGTGGAATGGTTCCCCGGTCTGGATTACACAGATGCTGTCATCCTGGGTTTGATAACAGGGTTGGCTGGACAAATAGGCGATTTTGCTGAATCGCTCGTCAAACGCGATGTCGGTGTGAAAGACTCCTCGAATCTTTTGCCTGGACATGGGGGAGCATGGGACCGTTTTGATTCCATCTTATTTGCCGCTCCACTCAGCTATATCTACCTCACTCAGGTGGCTGGACTATAAATGAAGAAATCTTTTCTCATTCAATTCTCCATACTGATCCTGCTGATCATAGTAGGCAACTCTGGTTTAAGACCGGAAGAACTTCTCATCGACGATGAGCTGGGAAATGCCGGGGGAATTCGAGTTGATCTTACCGGGGATGAGACCGTCTTTGAGAGTGGTCCGAAGGGAATATCGCCCAAACGCGGAGGGACACTTGTTTTGGCGGAGTCTGCGGAGCCAGAGCACCTGAACACATATACTTCTACATCAGCCGCAGCAACGCGCGTGCTCGATTATATCTATGAAACGCTTCTCGATTATAATTACCAAACCTGGCGATACGATCGTCCACTCATCGCTGAGAGTTTTTCCATAAGTGACGACGGATATACCTTTATATTTAAAATTAGAGAAAACGTGTACTGGCATGACGGTCAGCAACTTACAGCAGACGATGTTCTATTCTCGATTAAGGCTATCCTGAATCCTTTTGTGGATTGTGCACCATTAAGAAGCTCGTTTTCGAAAGTAGTGAGCGCAAGCACAAATGGTCCCTATGAATTCACAATTAGAAGTTCAGAGACCTATTTCAGGAATCAGGAGATCCTGGGAGGATTTCATATCATCCCCAAGCATATCTGGGATCCAGAGGGATTGCTGGATCGCTATACTGTTGAAGATTTATTAAATACATCTGTGACGCGTGAGGAAGCAGCCATTAAAGAGTTCGCTGATGCATTTAACACCCATCCCCAGGGTCGTCCGGTGGGAGATGATGCCGAACCAATCATTGGTTCTGGTCCCTGGGTCTTTGACAAATGGATCACAGGGAACTATATCTCTTTTGCCCGCAATGACAATTATTGGAATTCAGATGCAACCTTTTTGGAAGGTTATTCAGAAAAGGGAGGCTACCTGGATAAGGTGATTGTTAAATCAATATCTGATGCAACGGCACGTCTGACAGCCTTAAAGGCTGGGGAAATTGATTTTATACCCAGGATGAGAGCAGTTCAGTATTTCACGCAAACCAATACACCAGATTTCCTTGAAAAATTTCAAAAGGTGAGTTATGTGGTTCCAGCCTACAGCTATGTGGGATGGAACAATGACAAACCATACTTTAGCGACAAAAGAGTACGCCAGGCCATGACCATGCTTATCGACAGAGAATCTTACAATAAGTATGTATCCTATGGCATGGGCATACCAACCATTGGACCCTTTTATATCTATGGTGAGCAGTACAATCACAATATTCAGCGATGGCCCTATGATCCCGTAAAGGCTGTAGAGCTTTTAGAGGAAGCTGGCTGGATCGATCATGATGGTGATGGCATTCGAGATAAGGATGGAATTCCATTCAGTTTCACCTTCTCAGTTTCAGCAGGTTCGACCTCGTCCAAATATTTGGCACTCATGCTAAAAGAGGATTTGAGGAAAGTTGGTATATCCATGGGTATCAGGCAGTTAGAGTGGTCTGTTTATGTTGAAAATTTAAGGGATAGACAATTCGATGTTGTCTCATTGTTATGGATCGGTGGCCTGGAAGCTGACCCCTATCAAATATGGCATTCTGACAATATTGGTGATAGAGGCTCCAATTATATTGGATTTCGGAATGCAGAAGCAGACTCTCTCATTGAAACTGCCAGGTTTGAGTTGGATAAAGAGAAACGAAATGCCATGTATTTTCGCCTCCAGGAAATTTTTCACGAAGAGCAACCCTATACTTTTATGTTCTATCAGCGGGATCCAGGTGCTTACCTAAAGGAATTTCATGGCGTGAAATGGATACCTATCAGACCTGCATATAAGCTCTATAGCTGGTGGCGGAATACATCAATGGTGGGAGAATCCTCCTGATGTGGCGCTATTTCTTAAAGAGAATTTTACTGATTTTTCCGACTCTTTTTGGTATTTCTATTATCACATTCATTATTATTAAACTTGCGCCTGGGGATCCCACCGCATTTAAAATGGGTAATCAGCAATCAGGTATGTCTTCGGATCAAAATCTTGCGAAACAGGTCATTGAACAAACCAGGGAAATATACGGTCTGGATAAACCTCTTTTGTTGAACTTCGTCATTTTCAATGTTGAGAACAATTGGGAAGACGTTCAGACCTACCTCCGTGAGGGAAATCCACTCAGCGGAAGAGAATATGATGATATTGTTGAGCCGCTGAAACAAGCGGATGAAGTAGCTGTTGATTTTCTGGTCGGACTCCTGGAGTCAGGCGAGCTAACACCAGATGAGATAACCGTTGTCCTTGAGATTCTCACGATTAAGCAGAAACTGAGTATTAGCGTTGATATGAGTCTGGAGAAACAGCTGGAGTATGTCCAGAATTGGTGGTATGGTGGCACTGATTCCACCGGCGTTGTGAGAAATGCGGCCAGGGATTCTTATCAGTTTTCTGGCTTCCAAAAATTCAAAAAAATATTTACTGAAGCCCAATATCCGCGTTGGTTGGTCAATATGATGACCCTTGATTTTGGCACTTCCATTAAGGATAATCGACCGGTTTGGGATCACATCAAGGAGAGTGTACCCGTTTCGCTGATCTTCACACTGACCTCCTTTATTCTCGCCTACTTGATCGCTATCCCTCTGGGCATTTATTCTGCGACACATCAGTATTCAACGGGGGATAAGGTTACAACCGTGATTTTGTTTATCCTTTACTCTCTGCCAAATTTCTGGGTTGCAACCATGGCCATTGTCTTTTTTGGCGGTGGTGATTTCTGGGATATTTTTCCCGTCACGGGATTACATAGTCTTGGCTCCGAAGATATGAGCACCTGGCAATACCTGGTTGACATGGGGCATCATGTTGCACTGCCACTGATCATCTGGACCTATGGTTCCTTCTCAGCCCTGTCCCGCTACATGCGTGGCTCCATGCTGGAGGTGATCCGTCAGGATTACATCCGTACTGCAAGGGCCAAGGGTTTGAGTGAGCGTGTAGTTACATACAAACATGCCCTGCGAAACTCACTGATCCCAATTATAACCATGCTGGCCAATCTGTTACCCCTGGCCATTTCAGGATCGATCATCATTGAATCCATCTTTTCTATACCTGGTATGGGCCAACTGAGTTTCAATGCCGTCCTTTTTCGGGATTATCCCATCATTATGGCTGTAACAACTATCTCAGCAATGCTAACACTTTCGGGTATTTTGCTCTCAGATCTTATGTATGCCCTTGTCGACCCGCGCATAACATTTGAGGAGAAGCGTTAATGTCAGAAATGGCACCAGCACGCACCTACAGCCAGATCGTTGGCTCTCAGTTCCGCAAGAATAAACTCGCGGTGTTATCGTTGCATATTATCTATGTGCTCCTTTTTATTTTCATCTTTGCAGATTTTCTGGCAAACGACAAACCTATTGTCATGAGATACCAGGGTAAGACCTACTTCCCTGTATTCAGAGAATATGGCGTGAAATGGTTTGGGATGAACTGGCAGGATGCCTTCAAGAGCCAGCAATTTAAGATCCTTGAAAGTAACTATGGGGAAGGGGATTGGGCGATTTATCCGGTGATACCCTACTCTTCAACCGAATACAACCTTAAGGTTAAACTCCAGCCCCCAACCAAAGCTCATATTTTTGGAACCGATGAGTTGGGCAGGGATGTTCTCTCCCAGATGATCCATGGGGCCAGGGTGAGTCTATTGGTGGGATTTGTTGCAGTCGCAATTTATGTCTTTATCGGTGTCATCCTGGGTGCTTTGGCTGGATTTTATGGCGGTATCATAGATATCGTCATCCAGAGATTAATTGAAATAATGATTACCTTTCCACGAATGTTTCTTATCATTACCATTGTTGCTGTGATGGAGACACAGTCCATCATAAATATTATGATCATTTTGGGTCTGACTGGCTGGACGGGGGTTGCCCGCTTCACCAGGGGTGAATTTTTGAAAGTTAAAAATGAGGATTATGTGGTGGCTGCTAAAGCACTGGGATACAGAGACTTCCGGACTATCTTCCGGCATGTACTTCCCAATACCTTGACACCGGTCTTGGTAACTGCCACCTTTGGAGTTGCAGCTGCGATTCTTATTGAATCAGGATTGAGTTTCCTGGGCTTTGGTGCCCCGCCAGAACAGGCTACCTGGGGTTCATTGTTAAGTAGTGCCAGAGATACCCTGCCCACGGGTTGGTGGCTTACTACCTTTCCAGGTCTGGCGATTTTTATTACTGTGACCGTATACAACCTGGTTGGCGAGGGTTTACGTGATGCACTTGATCCACGGTTGAAGCAATAGAAGCGAAATAAAATGTAGGGACCTTGCGAGATATGATAGCATTATCCACTCGCAAAGATCGCAAAGCAACAGTGGGTTTTAATTATGCAGGAGAATTTTTACAAATCTGCATGCATTGCGCGAAGAAAAAAATAAAGGACCGAAATAGTGGCTGGTAAAGAACTTAGAACTATTCTGGCGACCGATTGTGGATCGACCACGACCAAAGCAATTCTCATCGAATTGACTGATGATGGATATCGATTAAAGACAAGAGGGGAAGCGCCAACAACCGTTGAAGCCCCTTTTGAAGATGTGACCAAGGGTGTTCTCAATGCGATCATGGAGGTTGAGGAACTATCTGGCCTGAAAATTCTTGATGGTGATCAGATCATTCATCCCATGAAAGACGACAGAACGGGTGTGGATGTTTATGTGTCAACATCATCTGCCGGTGGTGGATTGCAAATGATGGTTGCCGGTGTTGTCAAAGCGATGACCGGGGAGAGTGCCGAGCGCGCTGCCCTGGGTGCTGGATCCATTGTGATGGATGTTCTAGCGTCCAATGATGGTCGTCTCCCACACCAGAAAATCGAGCGGATCCGTCAGCTACGACCCGATATGATCTTATTGTCAGGGGGTATTGATGGGGGTACGGTATCACATGTGGTTGAATTGGCTGAAATTCTTGCCGCAGCCAACCCAAAACCACGCCTGGGTCAAAATTATAAATTGCCTGTCATATATGCCGGAAATACAAAAGCTCAGGACAATATCGCCGAGACCTTAGGCGAGATTACTGATCTGGACATTATTGAAAATATTCGACCGGTTCTTGAAGTTGAAAACCTGGGACCAGCCCGTGATAAAATTCATGATCTATTTATGGAGCATGTTATGGCTCAGGCTCCGGGTTATAAGAAGCTGATGTCCTGGACCGATGCACCCATCATGCCCACGCCAGGCGCTGTGGGTTCGCTTATCGAAATGGTTGCCAGGCAGGAAAATATTTCAGTTGTGGGTGTGGACATCGGTGGCGCAACCACTGATATTTTTTCAGTCTTCCAGGGACAATTCAATCGTACCGTAAGCGCCAACCTCGGCATGAGCTATTCAGTTTGCAATGTGCTGGCTGAAGCGACGCTTGAAAATGTTCTGCGATGGGTCCCCATTGATATTGATGAAGGGACGCTCACCAATCGTATTGGCAATAAGATGATCCGGCCCACAACGGTTCCGCAATCACTTGAAGAACTAATTATTGAACAAGCCATTGCCCGTGAGGCATTAAGGCTTTCATTTATTCAGCACAAATCCTTTGCTGTCAGTCTCAAAGGTGTTCAGTCACAGCGAACCATTTCAGATGCCTTTGATCAATCAGGTTCGGGAGAAACCCTTGTGGATATGATGGAACTGGATCTTCTGGTTGGATCAGGAGGCGTTCTGTCACACGCACCAAGACGTGAGCAGGCCATGCGTATGCTCATCGATGCGTTTGTTCCTGAAGGGATCACACAGCTCGCGGTAGACTCGATCTTTATGATGCCTCAGCTTGGTGTTATGGCCAATATTGAAAATGACGATATGGCCGAAAGTGCCCGCAAGGCTGCTGTTGAGGTGTTTGAAAAGGATTGTCTGATCCGGCTGGGTACCTGTATCGCGCCTGTGGGGAAACCAAAGCCTGGATCCGTTATATTGACGGCAGAGTTTGAGCTACCTGGTGAAGGCAAGCAGGTGGTTGAGCTCAAAGAGGGTGAGATCATTGTCATTCCAGCCCCATATCAGGCTATCAACGCAAAATTGACACCTGCCAAGAGCTTGTCAATTGGCAAGGATAAGGGTGAATCGCACGAAACGAATATCTACGGTGGAACGGTAGGATTGATCTTCGATGGCAGAGGACGTCCTTTTGAACTCAGCACCGAGAAATCGAAAAGAATTGAAAACTTGAATAAGTGGTCCACATCTACCAATGAGTATCCGGACACGAAATCACTGGGAGGAGCATAGATCATGGCCCATTCATATACTCCCGGACTAAAAGTCCTTCATGAGACCAAAGTCAGAAAAGAAAGAATACTTCCCTTGAAGGGAGAGGTGATCGTTGAGGCTAATGCTTCAGTGGTTCCTGATGATATTGTTGCTCGTACTCACCTGCCAGGTAGCGTTCAAATGCTGAACGTTGGCAATATTTTAAATATTGATCCCACGGATGTTGAAACTGTCATGCAAAAACCGATTGGTTCAACATTTACCAAAGGAGAATTGATCGCTGAAACCAAAGGTATCTTTGGTCTGTTCAAATCAAGTGTAACCTCCCCAATTGATTGTACGCTCGAATCCATTTCCTCAATCACCGGTCAGGTTGTATTGCGGGATGCTCCAATTCCCGTAGAGATCGATGCCTATATCCGGGGAACCGTTGCTGAAGTTCACCCCGAAGAAGGTGTTGCCGTAGAAACTGAAGCTGTCTTCATACAGGGAATCTTTGGAATTGGCGGCGAGAGCAGGGGTGAGCTGGTTGTTGTTACCGAAAATCGTGGTGATGAACTCACAGCAGACATGATCAAACCAGAACATGCTGGGAAAGTGCTGGTTGGTGGCTCATTTCTTAGTCTGGCTGCTTATAAAAAAGCCCTGAGTCTAAAAGTGGCGGGAGTTGTCGTCGGAGGTTTCAACTATTTTGACCTGGAAGAGATCCTTGGCTACACCCTGGGTGTTGCCATAACAGGATCAGAAAACCTGGTCACCTCTCTGGTGCTCACTGAAGGCTATGGCGAGATTCGTATGGGGTCACGTACTTTTGATCTCTTGAAACAGCATCATGGGAAGTTCACATCGATAAATGGTGCCACGCAGATCCGGGCCGGTGTCATCAGACCGGAGATTGTTATTCCGCTCAAACCTGAAGATATCAAGGGCGATGTCCATACGATCAAGATCAATGAGGGGATACAGGCTGGAAGCCTGGTACGCGTTATTAGAGCACCTTACTTCGGTCGCATTGGAATGGTCGTATCTTTGCCCTCAGATTTACAGAAAATGGAATCTGAAACCATGGTACGTGTGGCTGAAATTGAGATTGACGATGAGGTCATGGTGATTCCAAGAGCCAATCTGGAGATGGTCGAAACTGATTAAGTCAAAGGAATCTTCGGTTATTGAGGCTTTGCCTGCGGAAGATCTTGCATTTATTGAACGTATTGCAAAGCGAATATATGATTCTGGGTTTATCACTCCCGCGGTTTTTGCGCTGGAAATGGTTAAACCTTTAGCTTTGTTAGGTAGCCATACTATGATATTTTTTGGTCCTATTGTCAGCGCATTCATCAAGGCTGATGGATATTACAAAGCTGCTGAAATATTTGAAGAACCAAGTAATGTTGAACTTTTGATATCCAGGCTTGAACAGCTGGAAGAAGAAAATAAAAACAAACAAACGGAGAAGCACAGTGAAAGATAAACAATTCTGGTCTGTTGCCGGCATCATCTTCGTACTATTCATGATCTACTGGTTCGCGGGACATCCTTATTTTGTCACCGAGCGAAGTGTCATGTTTTGGTCAATCCTCATTGTTGGCGGTGTGTTGATTTATTCAACTCGCATGGCAAAACGAGGAGAGAAGATTTTTCTGCGTACAATTCCCGGTCTAAAAGCCGTGGAAGAAGCTGTTGGGCGTTCCACCGAAATGGGGAAGCCGGTCCTTTATGTCCCTGGAATCATGGATATGGATCAAGTTGAAACTGTTGCAGGTGTTGTCGTTCTTGGGCATGTGGCCAAAATGACAGCTCGATATGAAACCAGTTTGAATGTTCCTGTGTCAAGGGCAATCGTAATGAAGGCGGCTCGAGAGTCTTGTAGAGAGTCCTATCTTCTGGAGGGTCGCCCTGATCTGTTCCATGATGATATGGTTCACTATCTCACGGATGACCAGTTTGCTTATGCTGCCGGCGTAAATGGTATCATGTTGCGCGAGGAACCTGCTGCGTGTCTCTATATGGGAAAATTCTATGCTGAATCATTACTTCTGGCTGAAACGGGTAACTCCATTGGTGCTATCCAGATAGCCGGTACTGCTTCTCCATCGCAGATTCCATTCTTTGTAACTGCCTGTGATTATACGCTTATCGGTGAGGAATTCTTTGCTGCTTCCGCTTATTTGTCACAGGAACCAGAATTAATAGGTGGTGTGAAGGGTCAGGATTATCTAAAGATGCTTGCCATTACCATCATGATTGTGGGTACAGTACTTAACTTTTTTCATGATCTGGGTTGGACCTCATGGGACTTCCTGGCTTATCTCACGGTCCAGTAGGAGGTAGATCATGTTTATGAAACGACAATTACCAATTGCTATAGCCGCCACCATTGGGTTTCTGACATTGTTTGGCTGGTTTGTAGATGAACCAATTATCAAATCATTTGTGGATGATGATGCAACCCAATGGTTTGATATCCTGGCAAGTTTTGCCATGTTTCTCGGCGCATTAAACCTTTTGAAATTGCAAGCGATGAAAGTGATGAAGCAGCAAAAAGGCTGGCAGTATGCTGCCCTGGCTATTGTGGGTTTCACCTTTTCATTTACAGCAGGGTTTATCCTTCTGGGCTCTTACAACGTTGAGATCTCCCAATATGATGATCCAGCAAAGGTTGCAACTGTCCTGGCCGGTGAAATAAATCTGGATGAGAAAAGTACTGAAAATATCCTCATCGCCATGCCGGAAGGGGATACTTATCTCATCGACACCCCATATTTTACAAAATCAGGTGCCGACGAGGTTGTAGAGAAAATCAATGCAGCCGGTGGAACAGCAAATATGAGGGCCACAGAATGGGGCTCACATATTTCCACGCGTGGATCATTGTTTAACTGGATGTTCCGATTCATCTTTACACCACTCTCAGCCACAATGTTCGCCTTGCTGGCATTCTTTGTGGCCTCAGCATCCTATCGTGCCTTTAAGATTCGAAATTTTGAAGCAACGCTGCTGTTGATCTCGGGTATCATTATCATGTTGGGTCGCGTTCCGATTGGTGGACACATCTCAGCCTGGTTTATCTTCTATATCGTCGTTCTCGCATTGAGTGCCGGTGTGAATACCTGGTTTAAGAATCGAACCTACACATTGATATCGGTGGTAGGGGGTATTCTACTCGTTACTATCGCAGGATTGGTCACGGGTTGGCCCGTGGATCAACCGGCAATATTCTATCTCCCTGTGCTACAGGACTGGATCTACAACAATCCCAATGTAGCTGGTGCCAGAGCCATCATGATCGGGATCGGCCTGGGTATTTTTGCAACTTCAATTCGCTATATCCTGGGAATTGAAAAATCATATATCGGAGAATGATCATGGAAAAATTCTTAGATTTTATCGTTCGTGCCGGTAGCCTTGACAGGCGTTACATCTTTTTAGTAATTGCGCTGGTCGTCATCTTACCCCTCTTCTTCCCCTTAGGCTTGCCCATCAGGCCCACGACATCCTCACAGGATGTTTATAATGCTGTAGAAGAGTTAAAAGCAGGGGATAAGGCCCTGGTGTCATTTGAATACGGTCCCAGTACCAAACCTGAAATTCATCCCATGGCAGTTGCCTTGCTGCGTCATCTCTTCGACAGAGATGTGAAGGTCTACATTACATGTTTATGGCCAGATGGTCAATTCATGGCCATGGAAGCCATAGAGCAGGTGGCAGAGAACCAGTATCATAAAGTATATGGTGAAGACTATGTGCTCTTGGGTTACCGTCCTGGCGCTGAGGCTGTGATCAAAGGTCTGGTAAGTAATTTCCGCAAGGTGTTCACTGTGGATGCCCAAGGAAGTTTTCTGGATGATATTCCCATGATGGTCGGTGTAAATCAGGTTGCTGATTTTGACTATCTATTCTCGGCATCAGCCGGGTATCCAGGAACAGTTGAATGGGTGCAATATGCTGCTGATCCAGTTGGAATCACCATGAGTACGGGAACAACATCTATTCAGGTGAACGAAGTGATGCCTTATGTCCAATCCGGACAGATCGTAGGCATCCTTGGCGGTATGCCTGGTGCAGCTGAATACGAGTCACTCATTGGACAGGCTGGCATCGGGACAAGCGGTATGGATGCACAATCCGTAGCGCACCTAATTATTGTTGGGTTCATCATTTTCGGAAACATCTCGTTCTTTGTTGAACGTCGGCGTTCCAAGAAATATTAGGAGGCTGGATAATGAACGGTTCTGAAATTTTTGGTGCATGGGTTGCAGTTTTTCTAACACTTGGTATTTTTTCTTATCTGTATAAGGACAATCCTTTTTATAAGATATCTGAACATGTGTTCGTCGGTGTATCGGCCGGATATTGGATGGCCATGGCTTTCTGGACGCAGGTACAGCCCAATTTGTTTGGTCGTTTATGGCCAACCCCGGATGGTGAGATCTCAAGTTTTCTAATGAAGACCTGGTATGGCATATATAACCTCTTTGGCTTTATCCTGCCCAGTGTGTTCCCAGCAGGGGGAATTGACAAGGGGCACGGACATGATCCGCATTTTATGTATATCCTGCCTTTTGCGCTGGGTATCATGATGCTCTTGAGTGTCTCGTCCAAACTCAGTTGGTTAGCCCGTCTTGGTATTGCATATACTGTGGGTATGGCTGCTGGACTAAGGGCGTATGCGTTCCTGAATTCCAATGTGCTGGGACAGATCAAGGGATCGGCAGTCTCATTTGTTGATATGCCTTTCTTCAGTATCACGGGTGTCAGTGTTTTTAATAACTTGATTATCATTGTTGGTACAATTACCGGTTTACTCTATTTCTACTTTTCCAAGGAACACTCCGGTGCATTTGGTAAAGTAACGCGGGTCGGGATCTACTTTCTGATGATCAGTTTTGGCGCCTCATTCGGTTTTGCCGTCATGGGTCGTATTTCACTCCTGATCGGACGTTTTACCGATCTTATAACATATGGTGGTCCGACATATAATTATGCCTCTCTGTGGGTTCTGATACTGATGATCGTTTTACTCACAGTATGGACCATTAAGGGTGATAAAAAGGTGACTGAATAACAATATTCATTAAATCGTTTTTTGTAGGGAGATCAGGCTGATATGGCCGTTTCAATTACGCTGAGAAATATCATCAAGAAATATGATGAGAAGGCAGCCTTAAACAATGTTACCCTGGGAGTAGAAAAGGGGCATATCCATGCTCTGATCGGTACGACAGGATCGGGTAAATCAACACTCCTCAGGGTTATTGCCACGCTGTGTTCTCCGACCCTGGGCTCTGGATATATAAATGGCTTGAATCTGGGAGCGCGACAGAATCAAATTCGTCACCAGATTGGTTATATGTCCCAGGATAGCCGATTTGAGCAATCTCTCACGCTCATGGAGAACCTGACACTGCATGGCAAACTTCATGGTATTGCTCAGGCTGATCTGATCAATCGTATCTCTGGCTTTGTTCGACGCTTTGAAGTAGCGGATAGTTTGCATTCATTTCCAAGGGAAGTAAGCTATGGTACCCGTCGGAAAATGGAGTTCATTCGCGCGGTGCTGCATAATCCTTCCATTCTTTTATTGGATGAACCCACAGCCTCACTCGATCAGGGCTGCAAAGAACTCATGGAGGTTTTTCTCCGTGAGCAGAAACTAAGATTTACCACGGTCATGGTCTCCAGCAATATCGACCAGGTTGAACGTCTGGCGGATAGGATCTCTATCCTGGATGATGGCAGATTGGTTGCTGATGGGACGCTTAAGGAATTGAAAGAGACTGAACGGGAAAATCGTATTCTGGACATTACACTCTCAGAAACCCACGAAAGGGATTTTAATATCCTGGATGCCTCACCAAAGGTGGTGTCCTATACAGTTCAGGGGAATCATTATGAAATCATTACTGAAGTTGATGTCCCCCCGGAAAGTATTACAGCACTATTTCACGAACGCGTGGTGGAAGCATCTCCACGCTTACCCGCACTGTCCGATATTTTTAAACGGATGATCAAGGTGGAGGCTATGCATGAATAACGTATTAGCAGCCCTCTGGCATCGCGAATTGACCATGTACAAGCGTCAATTCACCACCATGGGTCTTTTGCCTGTGCTTACCGGTCTGATCTTCTTTTTTATGTTCTTCATGCCATACAAGTCTCTACTTCCAAAAGCAGAGATGCTTGTGGTCCTGCCATCCCTGGTTCTGGACTCTCTATTGCTCACACTGCTCATTACCATTTATGAGACAACCGCACGATTCTACTGGGAAACACAGCGTAGCAATGGCATGGCCAGTCTATATGAGATGGGTCGATTTCACAGACAACCCTCTTTCTTTATTGCTCAGGGGATGATCAGTTTAGCCAAGGGTTTTACACATCTCTTTGTGGTATGGGCAGTCCTGACATTTGTGACAGAGATGTCCTTTGCCATGATCAACTTCCAGGCAAGTATCGTTTTCGTGTTACTGGGAGCGCTGCAAATCGTCGCCATCAGTAAGATCATTGGACTCCTGGCGCGGCATGTAGACAGCTTGAGCAAACTACTTTATATTGGACTTCTACCTATTATGATGATCAGTGGATTATTTCTAACCAAGGGTGCACCCCTTGAGAAATATCCTGATATCGCCTTTTATTTGCCTCCTTACAATTGGATGGCCGGACTTGATATTGCCTTCCTTCATGGACGGATTGATTATGGGTTTTTACTCATATGCCTGATACAGACGGCGTTCATTGTCTGGCTTGCTGCAACCTTTTTCCATCTCGATGGGGACAGTTGAAAATTTATTTAGCCGGGGCTATCGAAGCAGCTCCGGATGATGGAAAAGCCTGGCGTCGAGATATAGCACAATTCCTTGATAGTGAGTTAGGTATCGAAGTATTTGACCCCTCCCAGCACGAGCAAGACTTTCTGACTTTAGAAGAGAAGGATAATTTCAGACAGTGGAAAAGTACTGATATTAATAGATTTAGGCCTGTAATTAAAAAAATTATTGATCGCGATTTAGAACAACTTCTTGAAAAATGTGATGCCGTAATATGTTTATGGGATGAGCATGTGATACAGGGAGGAGGCACGCACGGGGAGCTAACGTTGGCATACGAACACAGGATGCCCGTATACCTTGTGTTGGGCATGCCAATGGAAAAAGTGTCCTCCTGGATCGTAGGGTGTACCACGGAAGTATTTTCTAGTTTTGACGAATTGAAACAGTTTTTCAAGCAAAATACAATTGAATAATATTGTTGAATAACTGCTTGACTTTCAAAAAAGACCCCTTACCTTTTTGACGTTATCCTAAGGTGGGTAAGGGTTTGCACCCACTTGAGCAATTCTGTGCAGGACAGGCTCAAGTCAACTTAACCGATATTTTCTATTAATACAAAAACAAGGAGGAAACACTTATGAACAAAGCTGAATTGATTGCAAAGATTGCCGACGATGCAGGGATCTCAAAAGTACAGGCTGAAAAAGCACTTGGTGCATTTACAGGCGCTGTAACAGATTCATTAAAATCTGGTAACAAAATTGCTTTAGTTGGCTTCGGAACTTTCGACGTATCAGCTCGTGCAGCGAGAGTTGCTCGGAACCCTCGTACAGGTGAACCGATCAATGTACCTGCAATGAACGTTCCTCGTTTTAAAGCTGGCAAAGGTTTGAAAGAGTCTGTCAACTAGAACTCTTTGCTATAGATCAATTATGAAAAGGGCGTGATCATTCACGCCCTTTTTTTATGGGGAGATCGACCGGATGGAAGCCCTCTGTCAAATTTCACTCGAAGCAGTCAAAAATAATTACCTGTATTTCCAAAAGCGGGTTGCACCTGCTGAGATCATTCCCGTGGTTAAAGCAAATGCCTATGGTCATGGTGCGCTAAGAATTACACAATTTCTCCTGGAGGAACTGGGTGTACACACTTTTGCGGTTGCCACTCTGGAGGAAGCTCAGGAACTGAGCCAGGCATTCCCTGACTTAAACATTCTGATCTTTAGTCGCGTTTTTCCCACAGAATTGGATCTGGTTCCCCCAAATGCTATCCTTACGCTTGGCTCAATGGAAGATGCCAAAGCCTTGCAGGAGAGCGACCGTCACAGGATTAATGTTCATTTAAATGTGAACACAGGTATGAACAGGATCGGGATTACTCCTGATGAGGCTTTGGAGCTCATTGCTGCTAAAAAATCAAATCTGGTGATCTCTGGCGTCTATAGCCACTTCTCTTCATCCGATACCCTCTCAGATAGAGTTTATAAGGACCAGAATACTGTCTTCGCAGCCTTTGTAGACGCATTGAGGGAGATGGACTTTGATGGGATGATCCACATGGCGAATAGTGCCGCTGGTCTTCATGATGAGCAAGCTATGTATGATGCTGTCAGGCTAGGAATTGGACTGTATGGCTATGATACAACAGCAGGGGCTCAGCACCAGAATTACCTGGATGGTGTGATGACAGTGTTAGCACCTCTCATCAGAATTGACAGAATTAGAGCTGGAAGTTCTGTGAGTTATGCTGAAAAATGGAAGGCTACCACAGATACCAATATTGGGACACTACGTATTGGATATGCTGATGGCTATAATCGTTTGCTTAGCAATCGTGGAAGGGTAGCGTTGAATGGGAAAGTCTATCCTGTCATTGGCACCGTCACCATGGATCATATCATGATCGATCTGGGGGATGACGAGCTGATTCCAGGCTCAATGTTTGAGGTGTTAGGGGGCAAAAATCCCGAATTGGAGATCAACACGGTTGCCAAAAATCTGAATAGTATACCCTATGAAGTATGTTGCTCAGTTTCTCCCCGGGTAAAACGAGTCTACACTCCAGTCATTCCCTGATAAAATCTTTGCCTCTACTCACATTCAAGGAGGTGACCGAGCCTGGAGAATAGCTGTTAAACCGTGTATTTCCCCATCTTTCATGAAATGGCTCGCATGCCACAATTCCTGTTTGTTAAATTATTTTACAAATTCCCTTGCTTTGTCGTTAAAAAATGGTTGAATTTGCTGATAATTTTCTTAAATCCTTGCCTGCATCAAGGTTTTATAAAGCCTGGCTTTGATGATCTTTTGATTATGCTTTCTGCCCAAGAATGCAAGAGGAGTTAACTTGAATATATTAGTGATCAGCGGAGACGCATCCCAGGAGTTTGGGGATTATGGAAAATCCTTTCCAGGATCCAGAATTGATATTATAAATTCGGCTGATCTCACGGCCAAATCGTTTAGTGAAAAACTACAGGGCTATCCGGGAGAATCATTGCTCCTCATCGATGCACGCAGTGAAAAAATAGAATTCAAGAATTCTGCAGAAGAGTTATATGATCTTGTGGCCGAGACTTCTGATGATTGGTCGCTCATTTTTGCAGATTATGAAGTGGATGCTGATGGGGAGTTGTCAGATCAACATTTGCTGGATCACCACATTGGGCGAGTCCGTGATAATACTGATTATGGCAAAGCCTGGCTTCTGAATATTGAAAAATTAAATGAAGTTTTACCGCTGTCAGATACGACCAAACAGCATTTCCTTTATGAATTGAGATTGCGTTTAAGTGAGGTTGGAGAATTGATTCATATTGCGAATCGTTATGCTGGATCTCCCTATCGTGTCAATAAGGCAGTTGGAGAGCAAAACGTCTTTGATTATCTCCTGGCCAGCAAAGAATCTCAACAGGAATTAGAGCGCATCGTATCAGATCATCTGAAGAGAATAGGTGCCTATCTTGAACCAGGTGCACGCTACTCAACGGTCCCATATGCTGATAAAAAATATGAATTAACTGCCAGTATCATTATCCCGGTTAATAATCGGCCAGAATTCATTGGCTCAGCTATCGAGTCTATCATGGCCCAGACCGTTCAGGATATTGAAGTCATTGTGGTAGTGAATGGTGGCGAATCTGATCCTACGGTCCCCGCCGTAAAAGCATATATGCCCGGTGGAGAAAAATACAACGCAGACAAGCCGGCAGTGCAATTGGTTGTGCTTGATATTAACAATATCGGTCTATGTCTGAATGCTGGTCTCAAACGAGCCAGAGGAAAATTTTATGTTCAGCTGGATTCCGATGATCAACTCATTGAGGATGCAGTCGAAAAGGTTACCGCTGTCTATGAGTCAGACAATACCATAGCCATGGTGATCGGATCCTATGAAGTCTGGGAAAAAGATGCAGCAAGTGGTGAGATCACCCGGATGGATTCCATCCCCGTTGTGACCCACGATGAGTGGACGGAAGACAACGGCCGCAACAATCTTTTACGGATCAATGGGGCAGGTGCGCCGCGTTCATTCTATGTTGAAGCAGCCCGAGATATTGGCTATCTCGATATGAATACATCCCCATACGCCAGAAATTATGGTGAGGATTACGATTTTGTATCTCGAATGAGTGAGTATCACCGCATTGGTCGTGTCTGGGATCCAATTTACAAAGTTATCCGCCACGGCGGGGGAACAGATCACAATATCGATCGCGCCACCGTTGATCGGAATGACAATGCCAAGGACCAAATGCGACGCGAAGCTATTTACAGGCGTCAAATATTAAACGAGGTTGAAAATGGATGAAATTGTACTTATTGGTGTAGACGGGGGAGCTTCGAAAGTCCTTGTTCATAAAGTCGATATCCTGATCAACCCCATGCGCTTTGTTGCGCTAAAACCTTTTATCGAAGTAGCGTATAGCACTTCAGAATCGTATAACCCAAATTTTAAGCCAATTACCCTTTCCCGTCAACTTAAAGAGCATACCAATGGTACGGTAAAGCAGACAAAAACCGAAGCCGCTCAGGAGATTGCTTTCCTGGATTCTTTTACCAAGGCTGTAAAAACAATTCTCGGTACAAATGTTACCCATGATGTGATCATTGGAATTGGATTACCTGGTCTTAAGACCAAAGATGGACGTGGTATTTCGGCAATGGCAAATGGGCCTAGAATGCCCAAATTTCTCGACAAACTTGAGAAGCTGCTGAAAAAGGAAGGGTATACTACCCTGCATTCCATCCAGGTTATTGGAAGTGATGCCGATTATTGTGGTCTCGGTGAGCAATGGGGGGATGAAGGTGGCATGCGTGGTGTTAATTCTGCTTATTATTTTGGTGTAGGAACTGGAATTGCAGATGCCATGCTCTTAAAGGGGGAAAATGTTCCTTTTGATGCCTGTAAACCCTGGATTGCCAAAACCTGGGAGATGATGGTTGATGAAGAGGCGAATTATGAGAATTTATTATCCGCCAAAGGGATTCAAGCCCGATATGCCACACTTACCGATACATCAGTAGAAGCATTGGATGAACAGGAGATTTTTCCCTGGCAGATCTATGAACGCGCCCTTGAGGAAGAAGCAGCAGCTTTAGAAGTTGTCACAGAAACAGCTCAGGCACTGTCCGAGCTACTTTTTCACCGCATTCAGACTTTGGCAGTCGGAGCCCCTGAGACACTGTTCCAGGACAAGAACAGAGTATTGGAAACTGAGCATGAATATCTCGGTGAAGTGTTTCAGCGGATCGTTATTGGGCAGCGATTGGGCGATATTTGGGAATTCAAGAATTTTACACCGCTGCTTCTGGATCCGGTCAATGAAAAATTGGGACGGATGATCCATTCTTCAGCATTGCCTGCAGAAGTAAAAGCCGAATATCTTACCAAAACAAACCGTCTGCGGGATGACTTGATCATTCATTCTGAATTGAGACATGCCCCTGCCTTAGGAGCTGCCGTCGATGCCTATCTCGAGTGGATTGAACAGTGAGATAATCCGTGTAGGAATCGTTCTACCCGAAGACAAAATTCAGGATATCAACATATCCTGGCCAACCGAGCTAGAGCTCGATACAGACATACCCGATTTAAAATCCAGGCAATCCATCTCTCTCACAGTTGAAGGTGATTCAATTCTCATCAAACATTTATCCAATGAGATCACAGGTTCCAGCTTCTATTTGAGTTGCCCGGATCAGGTAGAGAACCTGTCTGCGACCTATGGCTTTCACCTTGA
>CAZVSF010000033.1:15087-19710 GCA_964630195.1 uncultured Lentisphaeria bacterium | reverse complement strand
AAAGGGCAACACAAATCCATCATCCAGCATACTTAGAGCGATGATTCCGCCGAGATCTACTGCGATTCGCTTCCCAATAAACCTCACGGCCAGGGAAATTGGGATCTCACCTACATCTGTATCAGGTATGACCCAATTCTCACTGACCAGAGCAAGTGAGTTGCTAATACGTTTATTGCCAGCGAGAATGACGATGGGGCGATCCATGATCTCTGATTTACCATCAAATTGAACAAAACCCCAGCCAAGTGATACCGAGAGATGATCAAAGGCGTCTCCCAGTGTCCCTGTCGTAAAAAGAAATCCCATCCCAAATCTTTCACTTTCGCCAAAAAAGCCGGGTATGGTGAAATATTGAATGCCACCTGCCGTAGTAAATGGTCCTACGCTTGGTAAGCTGACTTTTGCACCTGCATAAAAAGGCATATCCTCCAGGGTGAGACCTGGAAAATACATGGCCCCGACCTGGGCTGAGATCTGGTTGGATATGCCAAAATTATAAGAGGGGAATAATAGACAAAAATCTGAACAATAGGCTTCTTCCTTACCTACCGGAAAGGCTGAGACTGACCACAGATAGCGACTTCTATTGGGATCAAGATCATATATTTTACCATTGATCATACGGCCCGTGAATTCAATCACTTTCAGAACAGATGATTTAGGGATATTGGCCTGGAATCCAGTTGTCAGATCCACCACATACACACTATCATTCTCTGTGGCAATACGACCTGTCATTTCTGAACCGTCATTCATTTTAAAGGTCATGAGGGGAAGCTGATCGGCATGCTTCTCTAAAGTAGCTACATCTGGTGCTGCAAATGCCGCGGTGATTAAGATCATTAGCAAAATCAAAACGATGCGCTGGCTCATAAGGAATTCTCCATTTACTTCCAATATACTCCCGCAAGAATTCTCACCAATGGCTCAAATTTGTATGGGAGATGATAATTCGATTCAATTAGACTGGCGAAATATTGATTCTCATTTATCTTGTATTACATGCAAAATAGCAAGTAATATTCATATTAAATGGGAGCAAAAAATGAGACGAATTGTATTAATGCTGATGGTGCTGAGTCTGGGACTCATGCTCATACAGTGCGGGGGTGGTAAGGAAGAACAACCAGCCGCAGAAGGCGATGTGCCAGCAGAGGCCAAAGCTGTTGAAAAAGCTAGCGCAGAAACAAGCAGCATGACCTATGACCTGGCCAATGGTGAAGCAATTTACAAGAAGTACTGTTTTGCTTGCCATGACAATGGTCTGGCAGGTGCCGCTAAGCATAGTGATCATGAGCGCTGGGCAGAAAGCGCTGCCAAGGGAATTCCCACACTGATTAAACATGCGACGGAAGGTTACCAGGGCAAATATGGGATGTTACCACCAAAAGGTACTTGTATGGAGTGTAGCGACCAGGATATGATTGATGCAGTTCATTATCAATTGAAGATGGGTGGCAGTCTTAATTAGTTGCACTTGAATAAAACATAGATATTATTCAAAATGAAAAGCCCACGGTTAATGCCGGGGGTTTTTTGTGTATAGTTGGATGGATTTACTTAGCTGGCTTTGCCAGTATATCACTCCGACAGATGATAAGGTAATCCTTACCATCGTAACAAAGCTCATCACCAGCATACTTGCCGTAAAGAATCTTATCACCCTCCTTTATCAATTCAAGGAGTTCCTCGTCATTTCCAACTGAAATGACGGTTCCTCTGCGGGGTTTTTCCTTGGCGGTATCAGGAATGATGAGTCCTGAGGCCGTAGTTTCTTCTTCCCCGGCAGGTTCTACCAGCACGCTATCATCAAATGGTTTAATATTCATGGTTATTATATCTCCATTTACAGATGTTTAGTACATGCCACCCATAACACCCATGCCGCCCATGCCTGGATCCATTCCAGGACCACCGGCAGGAGTTGATTTTAATAGAATTCTGTAGCATTCTTCACCATACCTGGTGCGTTGTGTCAGCGGGTGATGAACCACCAGTCGTACCAAGGCGCTGTCCTGGGAGTTTATTGGATTTGCTTGAGAGTTTCGATCTGGTCTCAGTTAGGACGGGTGGTAAATCACTTCCTGTGTGTAATTCCATATCGCTAAGAAATTCATTGCAAATTTCTTGAGCTGCTGGTCCACGAATTTCTACATCAACATCATGCCAACCGGTCTTGCCACTTAGTGAATCCCGGCGGGATGACATGCCTCCAAAGGCATATTCGCTGGCTATATTCATGCCACCAATAATAACGCGAAGTTCGCCATTGGTATGACCTGTTATGAAGTACTTCTCATGATCGCAATAATTCTATAGGATCAATGATTCCCCAGATCTTTTTAAAGCGGCAACTGGATTTTGGAAAAACCGTTGAATATTCTCAGCCCATTCATTGAGCTCCTATGGACGCACAGGTGAGTTTGTTGGTACAATAATTACTCCAGAATTGCGCATTTTCTGGATGATACTTTTTTCTCCAAAGGGGTTTGAGGGCGTTGCCTGTTTAAGCATATCTTTAACAACCTCGGTAGATTCAATTGAACCCTTCACATCGTATTGAAGTACGACAGGTATTCCAGCCTCAGCTCGTTCAGCCAGTCCTGAAGCCATCCGCCGACCTTTTTCATCATTTGTAAATAGAAAAGTCTTCAGATAAATGAATTTTGCTGTGCTTAGATTTTCATATCTGCGTGCGAAACTTTGGACACCATTAACTAGTAGATGGACACTATTAGATGATGACTCAGTTGAATTAGTCTGATCGTCAAGCTTGCACTGTAGAAGCTCATCCTGATACCGGGTTGCGAAATGTTGCCACGAGAGGTTTCGGATCCGGATGGGAAATAGATAGAACACGAGGATTGAATCAGTGAATTTATCATTACATAAAGGGTCGTAAATATAAATCGATGCATGAAAGAGTTGTTTGGGTACATCATGCGCTTCTCGGATCGTTGTAGCTTCATTCAATCGATAGCCAGGTTGCATAATTTATCCTGGCAATTACCATTATCAATGCGGGTTAACCCTCATACAATTCTGCAAGGATGGGCAGGGGGAAGCTTAACAGCGAGCTATAAGTTAAAAATCCTATACACTTGACTACAAAAAATAAAGCTCCAGTTTATCACCGGAGCTTTTAGTAAATCGGATCCTTAACTAATAAATGTTAAAATTTATTTCAAGAGCATCATCCGCTTGGACTGAGCCTGTCCACCGCTTCTGAGAGTATAGATATAGATGCCTGCTGGTAGATCCTTGCCTACATTATTTGTAGCTGACCATTTGGCACTATGTGAGCCCGCAGCCATTTCGCCAGCTATCAATTGAGCAACCAGCTCGCCTCGAATATTGAATATATCGAGATTCACATGACCAGCAGTGGCTAATTCAAAGCGAATGGCGGTCTGTGGATTGAAGGGATTGGGATAATTATCATATAAAGTGAAAATCTGTGGAAGTGGAATCTCAGAATCGATTGATACAGGTCCTCCAATATCAGTAAAGTTAGTACTATGCTGAAAATCCTGGGAAATATTATCAGTGACGTTGTTTAATTCAACTCGCCAGGCATGATCTGTGGGGGGAGCATCATAGCTACCATTGCCATTATGGTCCGCCCACATATCAATATTGTATGAGGCACCAGCTTCAAGCACATGCATAAACATATAGTCAAAATCTGAACTTACGATGCTGGCCAATTCCTCACTGACAACCAGGGTGCTTGTGGCAATATCGATAATCTGGAGCATAAATAGCTGACCCGAATGAGGAGCCATACCTCCGATGGTCATGAGGAGGGAGAATTTGGCAGCCTCGCCAGTGGGCACATCAGTATTAACTCCAGGATTGGTAACAAAAGCTGAATTGCCGGGATTGGCAGTGCCTGTTGACCACATGCCAAAAGGATCTTCCAGCTCGTGGCCATTACTGAAGCCATCGCCATCGGAATCAGCGGAGGCCAGATCTGCAACCCAATTCACATCACCTCCAACGAGAAATGAGCTCTCCACCAAGGATCCAAATGAATTCCTTGCACCACCTCCGGCTGGGTTGAGATGACAATTAAAGCAGCCGGCAGTGCTTCCATTGGGTATTTGATTAACGCGGTGAGGTCTTGCTTCCAGGGATGAGATTCCCATTAATAAAATTATTGAGACTGGTATGATTGTGTTGCGTATTAAGATTTTCATTTTCCCCTCCTGGATCGGGCTTTTTATTGATTGAGCATATGATAAGCATGACACACTTTAAAAGAAGAGAAATTTTATCACATATCCGTATTGATGATTTGTATCACTCATGTTCTACACGTTCAATTGACGGTTGTATTGGGTAGCTGTCAGATCAAGCGAGGTGGCTAAAGAGTATCTTAAATCCAATCCCAAATAATATTAATCCACCAAGAATTTCAACTCGTTGTCCCAACCAGCGACCAGCTGTTTTACCTATTCGTGTCGACAAAACGGACAAAATCATAGTAATCAATCCAATGAGGAGGCAGGGGAGCCAGATACTGACACTGAGCACGGAAAAACTGAGACCTGCAGCCAAAGCATCAATACTGGTGGCGATACTGAGAGTGACTAAGGTCCAGCCTTTGGATGGATCGAT
>CAZVSF010000033.1:0-14987 GCA_964630195.1 uncultured Lentisphaeria bacterium | reverse complement strand
AGTATCATCTCCAGAAAAGACATCTCGCATGATAAACATTTTTATAGGATTTGCATTCAATTTGGAAGAAAATCGTCGAGTTTCAGGGGTTGATTTAATGAAGAAGTTGGAGGCTTGGGAACAGTTCTATAATTATGATCGACCCCATATGTCCCACGGTAGTAAAACACCTTACGAAGTCATGAAAGCTCTCTTAAATTAATTACCATTGTGTACTACGGGGTATGACGCATCACATTATGTTGAAGGTATAAAAACATTTGCTGTGATTTGAAATGAAAATTTCCACAGAAATCGAGCTAATATAATGAAACACCTACAAACAATTATCTGCACATTATGTCTGGGACTTTCTTGTTTTAGTCAGTCCATAGACGACTTATCGTTTGGTACTGATT
The DNA here is from genome assembly GCA_964630195.1 of uncultured Lentisphaeria bacterium. GTDB lineage: Bacteria > Fidelibacterota > UBA8477 > UBA8477 > JABMPR01 > JABMPR01. Next base: position 14,589 of record CAZVSF010000033.1, on the reverse strand, counting down.
CTACCTTCGAAGTAATTACATGGAATATTGAAAGGTTCCCCAAAAATGGCCAGACCACTGTTAATTATGTGATAGATATTATTGAGGCTCTAGATGTTGACATACTTGCAATCCAGGAAGTCGATAATATTAGCAATTTTGAACAAATGCTGGACAGCTTAAGCGGATATGTCGGATACCTCGAGTCATCCTGGTTTGCTGGACTGGCGTACATTTACAAATCGGATGTTATACAAGTGAATGACATTTACGAAATTTATACGACGTCTCAGTATTGGAGCCCTTTTCCAAGATCTCCCATGGTTTTGGATTGTAATTATATGGACGAAAGGATTTTTGTCATAAATAATCACTTTAAATGCTGTGGTAATGGGATCATGGATATCACAGATGATGGTGACGAAGAAACCAGAAGATATATTGCCAGTAATTTATTAAAAGAATATATAGACACTCATTTTCCAGATGAGAATGTCATAATGTTAGGCGATCTTAATGATCTATTGTCAGATAGTCCTGGAAATGATGTGTTTCAATCGTTCATGGAGGATCCTGAGAATTATCTTTTTGCGGATTATGATATTGCTACCGGCACTGCCTCAGATTGGTCGTTTCCTAACTGGCCTTCACATCTTGATCATATTCTTATCACTGATGAACTATTTGATGATTTTGAGAATGAAAGTTCAGCAATAAAGACCATTAAAATTGACGAAAATTTTCCAGACGGTTGGTGGGCTTACGATAACAATGTATCTGACCACAGACCTGTTGCACTTAAATTAGAGATGAATTCACCATTGGGTGTTGCAGAATTTGCACTACCAACAGCGCATTTTAAAAGTCATCCAAATCCCTTCAACGCAAGCATAACCCTGACATATGATCTTGTTGAATCAGCAGACCTGAATGTCAATATTTATAACTTGAGAGGTGAATTGGTCTGGCACCATTCTCAGAGTAATCATCCGGCAGGAGAAGGTTATAGTCTGACCTGGAACGGATTGAACCTCAATGGAGATTTTCTGTCTTCAGGGGTCTATCTGGTGAGAATACAATCTGGAGGCCAAAATCTGACCCGTAAGGTGACATTGCTACGTTAGGTTTAAGTATTCCTAAGAAAATTGCTTGAATGGTTTCAAATTATCGGAAGGGATACATAGCAATGAACTCAGGGGGAGGGGTTGCTACCTGGCTGTAAGCATCAACCCTGGTAGATCATAGAGCAATGGGAATTCACACATTCATTTAGAGAACAGGATGAGGCTGATCACTTAACATTATATGGAAAGACAATTACAAATGAGATTTTCAAAAATAACGACCCTGCTGGTTTTACTTCTGATGGTTACTCTACCGATGATGACAACTTGTAGTAAAGAGGAAGCAAAGCGTGTTGGTCCCCAAAAACAGCAAGTTGCCCTAATTATGAAATCCTTGGCGAATGAATTCTTTAAAACCATGGAAGATGGTGCCAAGGCACATCAGAAGAATCACAGCGATACTTACAATCTAGACTGCAATGGGATAAAGGATGAGCAGGATGTAAATCGTCAAATCGAAATTGTAAATCAGATGATCGCAAAGAATGTAGATGCTATTGTGATTGCACCAGCGGACTCCCGCGCCTTAATCCCTGTTTGTAAGAAGGCCATGTCCAGAGGAATCGTTGTCATCAATATTGATAACAAGTTTGATGCAGAAGTACTAAAGCAGGAAGATGTCCAGATAAGCTTTGTGGGACCCAATAACCGCAAAGGTGCCAGACTTGCAGGGGATTATCTCGCCCAGAATCTAAACAGGGGAGCTAAGGTCGCTATCCTGGAAGGTCGTCCCGGTGCCTTTAATGGCATTCAGCGTAAACTGGGCTTTGAGGATGCCATGGAGGCAGCCGAAATTGAGGTTGTCACATCCCAATCAGCCTATTGGGAACAAAAAAACGCCTATGATATAGCCACTCAAATTTACGCCAAACACGGTTCTGAGCTAAAAGCAATGCTTTGCGCCAATGACAACATGGCGCTCGGGGCAGTGCAGGCCTTGAAGGGAAAAGACGTTCAAATAATCGGTTTTGATAATATTTCCGCCATTCAAACCTTGATTAAAGCAGGCCAGGTGCTTTGCACCGTAGATCAACATGCCGATCGAATTGCTGTCAACGGTATTGAATATGCACTGGAAATTTTAAAAACCGGTGTGAAACCGGATGATAGAGAGACTGCAGTCAACCTGATAACCGTTGATGATTTGAACTAGTGCAGAACGGTCCACAATATGTTCTGACCCTGTTTGGGATAGGAAAAACCTATCCTGGTGTTACCGCTCTGGACAAAGTCGATTTGAATTTCAGAGCCGGGGAGGTACATGCACTCGTGGGTGAAAATGGTGCCGGAAAGAGTACCCTTGTCCGGATCATTGCCGGTCTGGAAAGGCCAGATGATGGCAGGATAATTTTCCAGGGCGAGGATATTTCTCCCGCAGATAAGCGTAGCTCCGAAGCACTGGGTATCAGAATGGTCATGCAGGAATTGAATTTGATTTCTACGCTGACTGTTGCTGAGAATATCTTTTTTAATCGTCTGCCCACGCGCCGGGGAATCATTGACCGTAAACAACTCAAGAGTGATACAGAGACGGTTATATCCTCCCTGGGGGTCAAGGATATGGAGCCAGAGACTCTGGTGAGTGATTTAGGGGTTGGACAACAACAGATGGTGGAGATCGCAACAGGACTCTGCCAGAGTTGCGACCTGCTCATACTGGATGAGCCCACAGCTGCGCTGACAGATTCTGAAAGAGCCCAGCTGTTCACCCAGATAAAAAGACTCAAGCGAAAAGGTGTCTGTATCATCTATATCTCCCACCGGATGGAAGAGATTAAAGAGATTTCAGACCGAGTGACTGTATTGCGTGATGGCGTTATTCGCGGAACCCGGGAATCTTTCGAGCTGGATATGGATGAAATCATTCATCTCATGGTTGGCCGGGAACTGGGAGACGTGCATCCCCCTGAATCACAGGTTCAGTCCGAGCTGGCACTGAAGGTCAAGAATCTTTGCAGGGATGATGCGGTTCGTGATGTGAGTTTCGATTTGTTTAAAGGTGAGATACTCGGTTTCGCCGGAATGATGGGTTCGGGACGCACCGAATTGATGCGTCTGATTTTTGGCGCAGATCCTTTGGATTCAGGCAACATTTATCTCAATGGTTCAGAAATTCCCACTGTGATCAACTCCCCGGCCAACGGTGTCAAAGCGGGTCTGGCTCTACTGACCGAGGATCGTAAAGCGCAGGGTTTACTCCTGCCTCTATCCGTTTCAACCAATATTTCACTGGCCAGAATGACCGGTGTATCCACGGGGAGCTGGATTAAACGAAGCCAGGAGGCCTCAGTGTCAAAACGTTATAGAGAAAGGCTTTCCATTCGGTGTCACTCCGTCGATCAGCGGGTCAAAACCCTGAGTGGTGGCAACCAGCAAAAAGTTGTCATGGCAAAATGGCTTTACCGGGATACAGATATACTAATTTTTGATGAGCCGACCCGTGGAATCGATGTCGGCGCAAAAATTGAGATTTATAATCTGCTCATTGAGCTGGCAAAAGAGGGAAGGTCAATCATAGTTGTCTCGTCTGATATGTTGGAATTGTTTGCCATTTCAGACCGGATCGCTGTGATGTCAAACGGTGCCCTGGCCAAGATCTATTCTCGGGGAGAATGGTCTGAAGACAAGGTTATCAGGGCTTCGCTGTCAAACTATAGTACTGGAAAGGCTAGCTGAGAAAATGGATCACGTTTTAACCAATCCCGTGGGACAACTCAAAAGGATGAGTCGACCCATCGTGGACTATCTGGGGCTTCTCGGCGTGTTACTCATAGAAATCATCATTTTTGGTGTCTGGGAACCGACCTTTTTATCGGGCGGAACCTTTTATGCCATTACTGCAGATATCCCTGATACGGTCATCGTCGCAGTGGGCATGACCTTTATGTTGATTATTGCTGGGATTGACCTTTCAGTAGGATCTGTACTTGCTCTCTCTCAGGCCGTCCTGGGCTATTGCATGATTGAAATGAATTGGCCTCTAGCCCTGGCTATTCCAGCTTGTCTGGGAATTGGCATCCTCTGTGGAGCCCTCAGTGGGGTTGTCAGTGTTCGCTGGGCTTTACCATCATTTATTGTTACGCTGGGGATGTTGGAGATTGCCCGCGGTGCCACCTATTTTGTGACTCAGTCAAGAACCATATATATCGGACAAGGTATTGGACGCCTCTCGGAATCGATTCCCCATATGGGAGAATTCACATGGCCCATTTTAATTTGCACTCTGACGGTTATCGGCGGGCAACTCATTCTGTCGCGAACCGTCTTCGGTCGATACATGATTGCTATTGGTACCAACGAAGAGGCCGTACGGCTCTCAGGAATAAATCCTGCACCCATCAAGTTCGCTGTTTTTGTCATTTGCGGCTTTTGCAGCGCCCTGGCAGGCATGATCCAGGCATCAAAAATGTCATCAGCCAGTCCCAATGCGGGAATAGGCTTTGAATTGACAGTCATTGCTGCTGTTGTCATTGGTGGAACCAGCCTCATGGGAGGACGGGGGTCTGTCGTGAAGTCATTTCTCGGTGTGGTCATTGTTGCTGTGCTTAACGCCGGCCTGGCGCAGATGGGAGCTCCTGAATATGCGAAAAGACCGATCATTGGCGTTGTGATTGTTCTGGCTGTGATCCTGGACTCATTAAGAAACCGTAAATCTAAAAGCAGGAAGACTTGATTATGCTCAGAAAATCGTTCATCGTTACCCTACTCCATATTCTTTTGCTGTATCAGGTGATATACTCTGCAGAAAAGCAGAAGGTCATTTTTGATTGTGATCTGGGAGGAGATATTGATGATGCCTTTGCTCTTGCCCTGGTCTTGTCCAGTCCGGAGTTTGAAGTGCTGGGGCTGGTCATGGATCATGGCAATACCCCTGAACGTGCACGCGTCGCCGGACGAATGTTGTATGAATGTGGCCTGGAAGACATTCCCATTGTGGTGGGTCGTCATACACCTGGTATTGTTGGCGAACAGACGGAACTCGCAGGTGATTCACATCAGTTTGCATGGAGCGCCGGATTTGACAAGGTGAAACCAATCAGGCAGAATGCTGCTGACTTCATCATTAAGAAGCTGAGGAAATATCCAGGTGAAATTATTCTCTTTACCGTGGGTCCGGTTCCCAATATTCAGGATCTGATCAAAATGGATCCAGAGGCAATTAAGTTGGCCAAAAAAGTGGTCTCAATGTTTGGCTCATTTAATATGGGGTATACCGTTGGCTCTAAACCAGAGCCGGAATGGAATGTGCGAGCTGATGTCACCTCAGCCCAAATGCTGGTGAATTCTGGAGCAGATATGGTCTTTGCCGGTCTGGATGTGACAACCTTTGTTAAACTCAACGAGGAAAACCGCACCAGACTACTTTATAGGAATTCACCCCTGACCGATGCCCTTTGTGGGCTCTACTCTCTATGGCTTTATGAGAGTTATGCTCATCCCAACTGTACCATGTACGATGGCGTGGCAGTGGGGATGGTTTTGTGGCCCGAGTTATTCACGACTAAACAAGTCCACGTGACGGTAGATGATCGTGGCTTTACTCGTCTTGACCATACCAGGCCATCCAATTGTGAAATCGGCATTACTATCGATCAGGATGAATTTATCAAGCGGATGATGGAACGATTACTAAAACAGAACTTTATGAGAAACTAACAGGGAGAAAAGATGCAACGCATATTAACACCAACCATCATTGTATTGATGTTATGTCTTTGGAGTTGTGGTCCCGAAGACAATTACAGGACAATTTCAGTAGATGAATACAAAAGTAAAATGCAGGCTGGATGGCTGGGTCAGATGGCTGGTGTGGGCTGGGGTGCGCCCACTGAATTCAAATTTAATGGCGTAATTATCCCGGAAGACAAAGTCCCCCAGTGGAAACCGGAGATGATCAACCAACAGTTCCAGGATGATCTCTATGTGGAAATGACTTTCATCAAAACCTTGGAAGACTATGGATATGATGTTTCTATTCGCCAGGCAGGAATCGATTTTGCCAATAGCAAATACAGACTCTGGCATGCCAATCGTTATGGTCGGGAAAATCTACGCGCCGGAATTGCTCCGCCCTATTCGGGACACCCTGATTACAATAAACATGCAGATGATATTGATTATCAGATTGAGGCTGACTATTCCGGATTGATTTCACCTGGAATGCCCCAAATGGTGATAGAGCTGGGTGAAAAGTTCGGTCGAATCATGAATTATGGCGATGGAGTGTACGGTGGTGTTTTTGTGGGAGCCATGTATACCGAGGCATTTTTCGAAACGGATATACATAAAATTATTCAAGCAGGCCTTGATGCAATTCCGACAGAGAGTCAGTTCTCGGAAGCTGTGCGAGATGTTATCAACTGGCATGCACAAAATCCTGTTGATTGGATAAAAACCTGGGAATTGATTGACGAGAAGTATCAATTGAATCCAGAGTATCGAAAGTTTACCTGCTCTGGTGTAGCGCCTGCTTTTAACATTGACGCCAAGATCAATGCAGCCTACATCGTCATGGGTTTACTCTATGGTGAAGGCGATCTGGACAAGACCATTCTGATATCCATGCGCTGTGGCCTGGATTCTGACTGCAACCCCTCAAATGCAGCAGGCGTTCTCGCAACATCAATGGGGATGGAGAATCTTCCAGTCAAGTATAAAACGGACATTGACAATGAAACCAGGTTCTCTTTTACCGCCTACAATTTTCCTGACTTGATTCGTGTGAATGAAGCCCTTGCCAGACAAGCGGTGATTCGGAATGGCGGACAGGTTGAAAAGGGCACTGACGGTAAGGAATATTTTGTTATTCCCAGACAGGTACCAATCCCAGAACCGCTACAGCAAAGCTGGGCTGCTGAAGCAGTCAGTGGTGATATCCATTTTACCGAGGTTGAAATGGAAGCCATTATCGTTAAGGTTAGAAAAGATGATGATTATGTCAAACCCTGGCAAGTCTCAGAAGCATTTTCCAAAGAAGGAGTTGATGGTTTTCACCTTTTCGATGTAGAGTTTGGACCTGAGATAGATCTGACCTACGCGGGCTGGAAGGACTTTCCACTGGGCCAGGATGGTTATGGAGAAACTGTCGTTGAACTCGACAAATATTTTGGTCTCATAAACCATGTGACCTATTTACGTACCCGTGTCTGGAGCGAATCTACAAGAGATGTCTTTTTTGAATTTGGGAGTGATGATGGCATTAAAGCCTGGGTAAATGGCGAGATCGTTCACAAAAACAATATCCTGCGGGGACACAATCAAGCCGAGGACATAATAAAAGTATCCCTGAATGAAGGCTGGAATAAAGTCATGCTGAAAATCAATCAGGGCGAAGGTGGCTGGCGGGCATCGCTGGTAATTACTGATCTCGACGCACAGGTGCTGCATGACCTGAAGTATGGGTTTTAGTGGGTTGATAATATGAAAGTAGTCGTTGTTGGCAGTTCAAACACGGATATGATTATCAGGGCTTCCCGGATTCCCAAAGCTGGAGAAACAATACTGGGGGGCCACTTCTCTACAGCCGCAGGAGGGAAGGGTGCCAATCAAGCCGTGGCTGCTGCTCGTGCAGGAGGAGAAGTCACATTTATTGCCCGTGTTGGAGGGGATGTCCTGGGGCAACAGGCTGTTGATGGATATAGGACAGATCAAATCAATGTGGAGCATCTTTCTATAGATCCTGAAGCACCCACAGGAGTCGCCATGATTGTAGTGGATGATCAGGGAGAAAATAGTATTTCAGTTGCCTCGGGCGCCAATATGGATCTGTCACCTCAATTGATTGAAGAGGCGCGAGATGTCATAGAAGCAGGGGCTGTTCTTCTCATGCAACTCGAATCACCTCTTGCCAGTGTTTCGTATGCAGCTCAACTGGCTAAAGTAGCAGGTGTGAAGATTATCTTGAATCCGGCTCCAGCTCAATCTCTCACCGATGACCTTCTGCAGAATGTGGATGTGATTACCCCCAATGAAAGCGAAGCGGAGTTATTGACCGGTATTGTAGTAATTGATGAGACCAGCGGCAGTAAAGCAGCTCAGGCACTGCTGGATCGAGGAGTAGAAACCGTCATAATTACTATGGGTAAGAAGGGGGCTTTGGTATCAATGTCTGACTTTACTGAGCTGGTTCCTGGTTTTGCTGTAGACGCAGTGGATACAACTGCAGCAGGAGATGTTTTTAATGGTGTATTGGCAGTAGAGTTTGCAAAGGGTCAGACCCTGCTGGAAGCCACACGCTATGCAAATGCAGCAGCAGCCCTTTCTGTAACCAAAATGGGCGCACAGCCGTCAATACCCACAGCCCAGGACATTGACACATTTTTTAAAGGCTTAATTAATAAGGAAAAAATCTTATGATAGCGCAAATCTATACCATGCAGAGTGTTGATGAAGCACTAGAAGTAATTGAAAGAGGTGTTGATCAGGTTGGAATTACACCCTCCAATATCGGATTACCCGGAGAGGTGAGTCTCGACACGGCAGCATCAATTGTTAATGCGGTGCGCGGTAAGGCTATAAGCGTGGCTTTAAGCGTTGATTCAGATCTGGACAATATTGCTTCAATGGTAAGAAAGGTCAAACCGGATATTCTGCACCTCTGTGGACTTGAGAACACCTTGTCCCCCAAAGTGGTTCAAAAATTACGTGATAAATTCCCTGGGCAGAAAATTATGCAGGCTATCTCCATAGCCGGAAAAGATGCCATCGAAATGGCACAATCATATGAGCAGGTCTCAGACTACCTCATTCTGGATACACAGGATCCAGATATTGCCGGGATCGGTGCCTCCGGGGAGACCCACGACTGGAGCATTAGCCAGGCAATTGTAAACGAGGTGAAAATACCTGTTATCCTGGCTGGTGGATTGTCACCAGAAAATGTCGCAGAGGCCATTGAAATGGTTCAACCCTGGGGTGTGGATTCATTGACACACACCAATCGTCCCCTCGAAAATGGAGGTTTTGAGAAGGACTTGGATCGCGTTGAATCGTTTGTGAAAGCAGCCAAGGATCAGTCCGCTTGAAAAGAAGGGAGTTCCTGAAGAAAACTGCATGGGGAACTGCCGCCGTGGCTGGCGGATCACTCTTTTACTTATCAAAGAAGAAAAGACCCAATATTGTCTGGATTTTTAGTGATGATCATGCTTACCAGGCCATCGGAGCATACGGCGGGCGATTAAAGGATCTTGATCCCACTCCAAACATCGATCGTCTCGCTCGCTCAGGCATGCGCTTCGATAGATTTTATGTTGGCAATTCAATCTGTGCCCCCAGTCGAGCTACATTACTCACTGGAAAACATAGCCACCTCCATGGCAAACAGACCAATGAAGGTGGTTTTGATCACAACCAGCAAACCTTTCCAAAGCTGCTTCAGAAGGCTGGATATCAGACCGCAATGGTGGGAAAAATTCATCTCAAAGGAGACCAACAGGGTTTCGATTATTGGGATGTTCTACCGGGTCAAGGGAGTTATTACCAACCAGACTTTATTGGTGATGATGGTGTAAAGCGTGTAGATGGGTACGTCACTGATGTTATCACCGATAGATCAATAAAGTGGCTCAATGAGGATAGGGATGAATCAAAACCATTTATGTTGATGATTCATCACAAGGCACCGCACCGTAGCTGGTGTCCGGCCATACGACACCTTGAGAAGTACGACGACGTTGAAATTCCATATCCGGAAACCTTGTTCGATGACTATGAAACAAGAATGACAGCTGCCCATCAGCAGGACATGACCATCGATAAAACGATGTACAGAAATGATCTGAAAATCAAGACCCGGGCTGAGCGGGATGAGATGTTTAAGAAGATGGAAAGCTCGGACTATGAGCCCTGGGGAGAACGGGGTGCTTATTATCGCATGACAGAAGAACAGCGACGAGAGTGGGATGCTTATTATGATCCACGCAATGAGGCATTTCTCAGAGGAGAAATCGCTGAAAAAGAACGAGTGAAATGGAAATATCAACGCTATTTGAAAGACTATCTCAGGTGTATTTATGGTGTCGATGAAAATATTGGTCGTGTCATGGATTATCTTGATGAAAATGGGTTGACTGAGAACACCATTGTCATGTATTCCTCTGATCAAGGCTTTTACCTCGGTGAACATGGCTGGTTTGATAAACGCTTCATGTATGAGGAATCTTTCAGAACGCCATTCATTGCCAGCTGGCCTGGCGTCATCGAGCCAGGGACGGTGAATAATAATTTGTGTCAGAATATTGATTGGGCGGAAACCTTTTTGGATATAGCATGTGTGCCCATTCCAGAGGATATGCAGGGGGAGAGTCTTGTTCCACTTTTTAAGGGACAGAATCCATCAAACTGGAGAAAATCACTCTATTATCATTACTATGAATATCCCTCAGTGCATGATGTCAGGCGGCATGAGGGGGTCGTTGATCAACGTTTCAAGTTGATTCGTTTCTACGGCCCAGATGTACCCGATGGTGAAGAATGGGAACTTTTTGACCTGGAATCAGACCCCAATGAAATGACTAATATTTACAGCTCTCCCGCACAAAGTCACCGCATCGCTCAGATGAAACAAGAGCTCCAACGTCTACGAGAATACTATAAGGTTCCTCCTGAACCCTCTTAAATCAATCAGAGCGAGAGGGTGGAAATTTTAGTCTCTGTGTCTTTCGCTTCAGCCGAGTCTCGATGGTACGTTGGTCATCATCGGAGATAAGCGTGACCCTTAGAAGTGTTGGTTTCAACGGAAAGTTTCCCTTAGTAGAATGACTCAGTAATAGGGATCGCTTACCGCGTTTTTCAGCCTCAAAAGACATCAATGCATACTCTCCATCCTGACAAGAATGTCCATCTCCAGCATCATGATATAATTGACCACTAGCCTTGCCCATGCCATCCAATGAGATATACAGAGAAAGAGTATCTAGCGAATAATCAACTGTGCTCTGGATGAGCGGTCCACAAGGTAAGATAGCCCCAGGTCTAATTCTCAGATCAGCCTGGTAAGCATCTTCCTCAATATTATCACCTTGAAGGGTGATGTCTCGCCAATTTCCACGGGGAAGTTTGGTTCTGTAAGCCCATTTCGGAATGACGAGCAAATCAGGTCCCAGTAGAAATGCCTCGTCCTCCTTTCTCAACTCAAGATCGCTTGGATCGGCAAAAAAGACTGGTTGCATTATGGGTGATCCATCCTGACTGGACTTGTAAAAAAGTGTATAAATATACGGGAGCAGACGATATCGGCGTTCCAGTGCTTTTCGTGCCACAGCCTCAATTTCTGGACCAAATGACCAGGGCTCTTGATCAGTTGATCTGCGGGATGTGTGAGCTCTAGAGAACGGATAGAAGGCGCCAATACTGATCCAATGTCCGAATAAGTCGGGACTTGCATCGCCGCTGAATCCACCAATGTCGGGGCCATTAAAGGGTTGACCAGAAAGTCCAAGATTCAGGCTCATGGGTATTGACATTTTTAGATGATCCCAACTGGCAAGATTATCTCCAGTCCAGGTTGCGGCATATCTCTGACCACCGAGAAAGTTGGCCCTTGTAAGAACAAATGGACGCTTTTTCGGGTTTTGCTTCAGGATTCCATCTCGGGAGGCTTTCACCATGAGCATTCCGTAAACATTGTGATATCTCAAGTGAATATCCTCAGGTATGTCATCAGATCCCCGGTGTAAATTATCCAGAGGCATCGTTAGGCCGGGACCATTAAATACTGCAGGTTCATTCATGTCATTCCACACACCGTCAATCCCTGTGGCCATGAAGTCCTGATATAGATCACCCCACCATTCAGCAGTACTTGACCGGGTAAAATCTGGGAAGACACAATCACCGGGCCAGACTTTCCCAACGAAGTTATCTCCATCGGCGGTCTTCACCCAGACATCCTGCTTTGAGCCAGAATCATAGACTTGATAGCCGGGCTCAACACCGACACCAGGATCGATCATCCAGATCGATTTAAAATTCTTATCGTGAAGATATGTATTCGTTGACCTGGGATCCGGGAACTTCTCCGGAGAAAAAGTGAATATCTTGTACTCATCCATATAGTGGATGTCCATCCAGATGACATCGCAGGGTAATCTTTTTTCCCGGAAGGTATCCGCTATTTCGCGTACCCGAGCGTCTGGGTAATAGGAGTAACGACACTGGTGATAGCCTAAGCTCCATAGTGGTGGAAGTGGTATGGTTCCAATCAGATCAGACAATTTTCTCAAAACCGCTTGTGGACTTGAGCCTTCAATGATGAAAACCCTGAAAGGACCACCTTCGCTGAGAAACATTATATCCGTGGTTAAGGACAATTCCTGCCTCCAAGTATTATCGGCTAAGACTCCATAAGCCGTTCCATCTGCGCGGACCGCCAGTACCCATGGATGAGATTGATAGAGCCGGCGACCAAAATGCCTTGTATAAGTGTAATTATCGGAATTCCACAATTCTATGGATGAGCCATTTCTGCGCAATTCTCCTGTGACCTCACCAGTACCGTAAAGATCCGTGTCATCTGCTATCTCCACATAGGCTATAGATTTACCGTAAGCCTCACTGAATTGTACTCTGGTTGACCATGATGTCGGCAGAGCACCCTGCTCCTCCGGTTCGTTCTCCAGCGCAAAACTCGGGAGTTGCCGGTTTGGATCAAAATCAGCAGGATAGAATACAGCAATATCATTTTGGATAAGAGCTGCTCGTTCCTGGGCCAAAAGCTCTCCAAAAAGTAATATCAGTAAAATTATTGTATAGCTAGCCTGGCGTGTTGCTCTTGTACGATTCATTTCGATCTCATTTTCTTCATTTCGTATTATTCTTATGCATAATTATTGTAGGTTATATCCAACATTTTGCACCGTTTGGACATAAAATAAGGGAGATACCTTTGGCTTCCTAATCAAGTTCTGGACGCTTTATTCTACGCCTGTTTGAGGTGAAATTAGTCGGATAACAAGGCTAATAAAAATAAGGAAGATCTTCATAATATCACTCAGGTGAACTTGTTAATTTCTGTACCCGGGGCTCTCATACGCACGTTGTGCTTCGGCGAACTATCCCTAGTTTTCTTGCTGTTATTTGGTTTGGATGGCCTGCCAATCGTAGCTCTGTGATAACAGAGCGTAGATTGGTACCCGGGGCTCTCCTGCGCACGTTGTGCTTCGGTGAGCTGTCCCTAGTTTTGTTGCTGTTAATTTGGTTTGGATGGCCTGCCAATCGTAGCTCTGTGTCAACAGAGCGTAGATTGGTACCCGTGGCCGGAATCGAACCGGCACGGCTTTAAAGGCCGAGGGATTTTAAGCCCTGAATAAAGCATTGATACACAAGCAATTAGTAGGTTTGTGACAAAGTGTTTAGAACTATTATGTAGCGAATGAGGGGGGTATTATCAAATAGGATTGTTTATCTAAGATCAGCGAATTATTATGCATAACGATGAATCATGACTTAAATCCAGAGCATGTCCATAGGATTATTGGTGAGTATGATATTGGAGGATATCTCAACATAAAAGAGTTGTCTCCTGGTTACGCCAATCGCAGTTTTAAATTAGAAACAGAGACTGGACCGTATCTGTTCAGGTGGGTGCTGGAGAAGGATCGTAAGGATCTGCAACTGGAACTAGACCTGCTCGAGCATCTCCGTGGTTTTGATTTTAAGACATCCTACCCGGTAGCCAAAGGTGATGGAAGTTTTATGACTGAACTAGCACCCGGTTACGCTGTGATTTATGATTTCATCAGGGGTGAACATCCAGAGCTATCATCAGAGGCTGCCTCACAGATCGGGACTTGTGTCGGCAAGTTGAACAGTATTACTCCTCCTGAGAATTTTTTGCGATTGAACACGATCAATATTGAGGCTTGTCTGGAATTGTCTGAAGGACTTCCTGGTGCACCAGTTAAATTACCTGATATCTACGAGTATTTCAGCACTGTAAGTAAATTGTTCGCCGATAGACTGCCTGTTGATCTCCCACAGGGAGTCATCCATGCAGATGTATTCCCAGATAATACACTGTTTCATCAGAATGAATTACAGGCTGTCATCGATTTTGAAGAGGCCTGTTGGGACGTCCTACTTTTTGATTTAGCTATGGCAATCAATGGATTCTGTTTTCCTCATAATGAGCTTTCATATCCATTTCTCGAATCAATTCTCAATGGGTATCAATTGAAACGAAAATTGACCTCAGCTGAGTGGGACGCCTTGCCCATATACATCCAATGGACTGCCCACGGGATGTTATCCTGGCATTTGTCTCGGCTCGCAAACGTAATGCAAATTAGACAAGAAAAACGGGTACGTGAGTTGATGAGAAGAGTTAAATATCTCCGTGAAAGTGAATCTCATTTAAAGGAATATTTGTTTAAACTAGGGTCCTAATTCGCTGTAACATACACAAAAACAATGCTCTGCAAATGTCCTTTTTTGGATGACGCCAGGATTAAAGTAGCATACCAATTATATATCACTATACGTGACAAAA
>CAZVSF010000032.1:9656-19771 GCA_964630195.1 uncultured Lentisphaeria bacterium | reverse complement strand
TTGAGATAGATGGAGAGATAGAAAACAAGAACTTGGAAGGAAATGGCAAAACCTGCTTTTCCTGCTTCTATAAACTCCAATCGCGCTTATTTTCATAGCACTGAAATGAAAGATCTACACCTACATATTGACACTGTAAGACGTCTGCTTCGCCGCCACGCCAAGAACAATCTAAAGAATTTGCTGGCTAAGATGCATGCTGCCGAATTAGCGCTGATTTTTAGACATATCACACCGGAAGAACGAAATGAAGCGTTTATTACCATTGCCGATGTGAATCATGCCGCCTCGGTGTTATCTGAAATGGATGAACACCTCATTGAAGAACTGATTTCTGAATTGCCCATTGAAAAAACCATGCTCCTGATGAAGGCTCTGTCTCCTGATGATGAGGCAGACATTCTACAATTGCTCCCGGAGGATTTGGCAGAAGAGATCCTGAACCGTCTCAAGGCCAGTGAGTCTGAAGAGATGGAAACCCTGATGGCCTATCCTGAGAACTCAGCCGGTGGCTTGATGATTCCAGATGTTTTTGCTCTCCATGAAGATATATCGGTGGGTGAAGCCATTGCCTCCATTCAAAATCAAGACGAACAGGAAATGGTTTTCTACCTATATGTCGTGGATGATCGTCAGCATTTGGTGGGTGTCATATCCTTACGTGATCTGATAACGTCAAAGCCCAAGAAAAAATTAAGCGAAATGATGATCACTCATGTTCATTCCGTACAGCCCTTGACAGATCAGGAGGAAGTGGCTCAGATCGTATCCCGCTACAATATTCTGGCCGTTCCTGTGGTGGATGACGAAAACAAACTCATGGGTATTATTACCGTGGATGATGTTATTGATGTTATCCGTGAAGAAGCCACTGAAGATTTTTTCCAGATGGCCGGTGCCGGACGAGACCGCGATATCCTCTTGAAAAGCGCTTTTTCAAATGCCAAGACTCGCGTTCCCTGGCTTTTTGCCAGCTGGATGGGTGGTCTTCTGGTGGCCAGCATCATTGCTACCTATGAGGAAACACTGGGACAGGTACTGGCCCTCATAGCATTTCTTCCCATCATTATTGGTATGGCCGGTAATGTGGGAACTCAAACGGCTACCATTATCGTTCGTGGAATTGCTACTGGACGAGTTTCAACAACAAATGCTTTAAAGCTGGTTCTAAAAGAACTTCAAGTAGGTCTTCTTCTGGGAAGTCTTTATGGTGCCCTTCTGGGAAGTGCTGGCTATTTGTTGGGCGCTGCGGGTCTTATGGATATTGGTCTTATGACATCATTTGAATTAGGTATTACCGTGGGGTTGGCCATAGTGCTTTCCATGGCTATTGCCGCTTTTGTGGGCTCCCTGATCCCGGTTTTGTTGCACAGAATGAATCTTGATCCGGCCGTAGCAACGGGTCCATTTGTCACAACCAGTGTTGATATTCTGGGAGTTATTGTTTATTTCCTCGTCGCTGGATTTTTCATTTTCTAAAATCAAATGTTTCCATTTATAGGTTTTCTGCTAATTCTGGGGGCTACCACCTACTTCATATTTGTTGCATTTATGATCATGGGCCTCAGGAAAGCAGAGCCGAACCCCTCCCGAACAAATTTACCTGAGGTTGCCGTCATCATCGCTGCGCGAAACGAAGCACATAATCTTCCTGATCTTCTCAGTGATCTGCTTGCTCAAAATTATGCCGGTCAATATTCTGTCATTGTTGCAGATGACCGCTCTACTGATCAGACCTGGATGATAATCAACAAATTCAGTAAGTCGAATCCAGTGATCAAAGCAGTTCGGGTCATTGAAGAATCAAGTGAGATGACGAGCAAAAAGAACGCCCTCACCCAATGCATAAAAAATACAACAGCATCCATTTTGCTGGAAACAGATGCGGACTGTCGAGTGGGTCCTGATTGGATAAGTTCAATGGTCGCCGCGTTCGAGGAGAATACTGGTATTGTCGTGGGGTTCTCCAGCGTAAGGGGCAGATCGATTTTTGCCATCTATCAAGCGCTGGATTTCCTGGGAATTATGATGACCAATGCCGGGATGATGGGACATGGGAGAGCGTGGAGCGGCTCAGGTCAAAACCTCGCTTTCAAACGAAAATATTTTACAGCCATTGGTGGATTTACTGGAGATCCAAACCAAAGCATCGGTGATGATTTTTATCTCGTGCAAAAGATTGGCAAACTGGCAGGTGTTTCAGCAAAATTCTGCTGGGACCCGAAAGCCTTTGTAACGACCTCTCCTGCAGGATCTATCGGTGCTTTTTACTGGCAGAGGAAGCGTTGGGCCTCAGATTCGCGAGGCCTCCATCGAAAAGACCCACTTTTCTTTACCTTCCTGGCTTCAGCATTCCTTCTCAATGCTGCCATTTTTCTGACCGTTGTGACTCTGCATCTTGGACCCTTATTATTCTGGGTTGCTGGCATAAAATTTTGTATTGAATTGATGATCCTGACCATGGGGCTAAAGAGAATGAACCGAATGAGAGATCTTTGGGTTTTTCCAATATATTTCATTCTACAACCCATTTACATTCCCATTATGGGTATTTCAGGATTGTTCGGAAAGGTCAGTTGGAAGTAGTGCTTACTCGATATTTATCAGGATTCAAATATTTGATACTCATAGGTTTTTTGGCGAGCAATGGGCTACCCACAATGGCTGGGGAGAAGTTTGTTATCCCTTATGAGGCATCCTATATGGGTATTCCCATATTAAATATGACTTTAACCTGGGAAGACCTGGATAGCACAATTCAAATTAACTACGACAATCAGCTCAAACCATTTATCGCCCATTTCCACTATATTCACAATATCTATCGGGTGCATTTTCGCAAAGATGGCTTCTCACCGATATCCTGGTCAAAACAGGTATCCGAAGGTGCTATGGGTTTTAAGTTGGAAGCCAAAAGGTCCCAGGATGGAATGGTAGTGGAGTATTCGAATGGTGAGCTGAGATCGTTCCCACATGATGCATTTACGGTCTTTTCAGCGACACATTTTCTGGCATCTAAAGCAAATCAACCTGAATATTTCCCTGCTGATTTGAAAGTTTTTATTGATGGCGAAATCTGGAAGGCCACTGCCACCCGGTATAGTGTCACCCATCCTCATCCAGAAATAGAACTATCAGGTTCCCAGGTACTCATTCAGACAGATCTCCACTACCTTGATGGCGCCAGGGTAATGAAAGAGAATGATATCCTCATGCATGTGATCGCCCAGGAGGGGACTCGTTTTTTACTCTGGGTGGAATCAGATGGCAATTACAGCAAAGCCCAATTCGGTACATTCCCCAAAGCGGTGGTCCTCGAGCGAGTTAGAGAGTAGTTATTCATCCATGTATGTATGAAAGGCTACATTCATAATTGCAAACGGTTTGATTTCGTATCCAGTCAGGTTATCTTGCAGTTCTACTAAGGACATCACCAGGAGCGACGAATGTTAAATAGAGTATTAATTACTTTCTCATTACTGTTTACAGGTAATCTGTTGGCAACAACATCTTTAGCAGCAATTGATAACGCTTTCTCCAGGGGAGAGATAAGCGCAGATGAGATGATCCTTAACAAAATTTATTCACTTCTGGATCCAGAAAGAGTTGATACTCGTTTTAACACGGATGAGCAGATTCTGTACAAGTGTGGAACCCCCATTCTCATGCAATTCGAAAGAATGCGCCCCCAGCTATCAGATGAAACGATCAGGATTATCAATACATACCTCAGTAATTCAACCCGCGATCTGCGCTCAATTTATTTGACCCCAGGGGGACACTTCTCCATCGATTATTTAACGACAGGCACCAACGCCGTTCCTTCGGCAGACACAGACACGAGTGGTGTACCAGATTATGTTGAACGGGCTGCTGAATTCCTGGATTTGACCTGGACACAGGAGTTAGACTCCGCGGGTTTTGGCGCTCCCAACCATACTGGAGGGGATGGTCGTTACAATGTGTCTTTTGAAAACCTTGGTGCTGGTTTTTATGGCTATTGCGACCCCAGTGGTGTGGATGGGAATGAACTCACACACCTGGTATTGAGCAGCACTTTTAGTGGAATGGGTGGCAATGATGATCCAGAAGGAACCGTTATGGGGGCGATGAAAGTGACTTGTGCCCATGAATTCAAGCATGCCAGTCAAAGGGTCAATTCAGGGTGGTCAGAAACTATATACTGGAACGAGTTGGATGCAACCTGGGCTGAAGAATTTGTATTTGATTATGTGAATGACTCCATGCATAATTTTATGGGGTACGGAGATCCCTTTTCCCATCCTCATTGGGGTCTTGACAATACAAATACGCACCAATATGAAGATTACCCCTGGGAAGATTTTTTACATCAGCGTTTTGGTGATAATTCCTATGATTCCGCGCCACTCCTTGTAGACTATTGGAACTGGCGTTCCGCGCATACAACACAAAATGTTCCTCAAAGTTACGACGCTGTTCTTAACAATTGGGGCAGCTCCTTTGCTGATGCTTTTAAGGAATATGTCGTCTGGAATTTTTTCACAGGATCTCGCTCTGTTATTGTCCAGGGAGTCAGCCAGTTCGGCTATGATGATGCAGGGATCAACGGATTCCCTACCGCTAATTTAGCGGCTACTCACGTTACATTTCCAGTCTCCTCCACTGTCAGTGGGATTGACAATATGGCCTGTAAAATGATTCGACTTAACACCAGCAACCAAATAGGTCTGGAAATCACATTTGATGGTCAGGACGGTGTAGAGATGTCCGCGATGTGGGCGATTCTTACCGACAGCAATACGGTTGAGTGGGGCTCGATCGAGCTCGATGACAATAACGCGGGTGATATCGTTCTGGATGTTCGGGATGCATCAATGGCGGCTTTGATACCGGTTGTTACTCAACTTACCGGGAGTAGCTATAGTGCCAGTTACACCATAGAACCGGACGCACTGGCTGAGTGTGACCCAGGCGATATTAACGATGATGGTTATTTAGATGTTTCGGACCTGGTCCGACTGGTTGCCATTATTCTTGGGAATGGTGAGGTAGCCAGCGATGTTGAGCTGTGTGCCTCTGATGTGAATGACGATGGTCAATCCACCGTTCAGGATGTGGTTTCTCTGGTTGATCTCATCCTACAGTAGAATGACTTAAAATAAGGGTAGTATGTAACTATGAGCGAAAAATCCACGACATCATATCCACTTTTTGAGAGTTTCAAGAACAAGTTGAAACCAAAGCGAAGCCAGGCCCAAATGGCCCTTTCACAGGTGAATGTCTTTAGCCGCCTCTCATGGCAGGAAATAAAAATTGTTGAGAATGCAATCCACATCCGCAATTATGGGCCAGGTGAACCTGTTTTTAAGCAAGGGGACCCAGGAAGTGGCATGTACATCATTATTGAAGGAAGCGTCGGTATCTTTTTAGATATTCCGCATCAAGCACCAAAACAACTATCGACACTTGGGGATGGTGATTTTTTTGGCGAAATTGCTCTCCTGGACTCTTCACCAAGAACGGCTGCGGCAACAGCTCTTGAGAACAGCACGATTATTGGCTTTTACCGCCCTGATCTAATGGATATTCTCAAGACCAAACCAGCCCTCGGCGGAAAAATCTTATTGGCGCTTTCTGAAGTGCTTGCTGTCCGTCTGAGAAGTACCAATGGAGAACTCGTCAAGGCTTCCCGCAGACTTGAAGCACTTACCGAGGATGAGGCAGATGAGTAGTCACGATCCAGTTACCATTGCCCCCCAATCGGTACGACTATTTCACCAGAGTTTATTTAAAACACTGGTCTACTTTTTTTTACTGATTTTAGCATTGGCGGGTGCGTTTAAGGCATTTCCGCTGGTGATGGATGCTTTGTTCCTGATCGTCATCGCCGCCATAATAACTGCTGTTTTTAATCCTTTTATTGACCGTCTTGAATCGTCTGGTGTCAGAAGGCTTTATGGAACGCTATTAATGTTTGGTGGCATCATTGGGGCGGTCGTTCTTGGGGTCATTAAAGGAATACCCACTCTGCTCGTGGAAATCAATCGCATCAAGGATGCAATACAGCAGAATTCAGCAGCAGCATCCCTGGATTCCCTGATGAATAGTATCAATACCAGGATCGCCGAATACATTCCAGGTTTTCAGCTGGATCTGGATCTTATTACCAACCTTTCCTCACAATTCTTTGGTCAACTGGGGTCCATTCTGGCGGGGGCTCTGGATACACTGGCAACGATCATATTTATTCTGATCATCACGATGTTTTTCCTCGTCGATGGAAAAAGGATGACCAAGAAACTGATCGGAATGGTACCCAACCGATATTTTGAGATGTCCCTAAATATTACCTATAAAACCAAGCAGCAACTTACCAATTTTCTTCGCGGACAACTTCTGGCTGCTTTGGGTGTTGCCATCCAATCGTTTATTGGTCTTAATCTGTTGAACTGGATTTTTGATGCCAATATTTCAGGTGTTTTGCTCATCAGCTCCATTGCCGGTATGGCCAATATGATACCATTTGTGGGTCCCTTTATGGGGATGGTTCCGGCAATCATTGTGAGCTTATTCAACAATCTTGGCGATCCGGTGGCAGCTTCTCACTTTTATTTTGTCGTGCATATTATCGTCATGTTTCTCATTGTCCAGATGATCGATAATAATGTCATCTCACCCATTGTAGTTTCAGGTTCAATGGAAATGCATCCACTCACAGTTATTTTACTGATTCTTGTGGGGTCCCAGATTGGCGTGTTGGGGATGTTTCTTGCGGTTCCTGCCTGGGGTATTTCAAAGGTGATCATCCAGGAGGTCTATCAGGGATTAAAAGGCCACCACTTGATCTAGTATTTCTTTTTATTCTGATATTCTATTTTTTCAATATTACCATTTCGCAAATAAAGCCATATCTCAACAGAATCTGACTTGGAGTATACATAGAGCTCATAGTCTCCCTCACTGAATTTGCGCTCAGGCGGACCAATATATCTCGCAATCAATGATCCCTTCATTCCTATCCTGGGTACAAAATTATCAGGATTTAAGTTGCCAACATCCTCAAGCAAATTATCCAGAGCCATGCGTTTCATCGGCGCTATTTTCTGTTCATCTGCATATTTAATCGCTTCTTCCAGATCCTTCAAATGCTCATCGACTATTTCGGAAAGCGCGGGATTAAGTTTTTTGGCTTCTTTCATGGATTCATATACCATTTGACGATTTTCTTTTACAATGCCTTCATTGGCATCATCCAGACGGCCCTCGCCGATCTTTCTGCGCAGGTCATCGGTAAGAATACCATAGCGATCTGTAAGTCCATCAGCTTGCTTCAACCAAAACAGACTGCGACCATACACACCGGACTGGTATAAAACGGTGGCGCGAATGATGTAAGAGCGAGCCAGTAACAATTTTGCAATTGAATAAGCGCTGGGATCACTTTCCAAGGCCAGGAGAACAAGATCTTCGGCACGCTCATAATCCAACATTTTCAGGGCTTCTGCGGCACCCTCCAACGCTCGATCAGCGATTTCAACCTTCATGGTTGCAACCGCACGGTCAATGGCTACTTCCGGGGGCTTTTCTCCCTGCTGAATGAGTGCATGGGCACTTTCGATCTTTCCCTGGGAAAGAATCGTTCGCACATCACGGTAATATTTAGTCACCAGGGAATCCTCTATCATCTGCTTTTGAATAAGGAGGGCTTCTTTATTATGGTGTCTGGGATCAAATTGTAAAAGTTCCTGCTGGATCTCCAGGGCACGGGCATACCTTTTTTCCTTAAACGCCTCGAAAGCCTTCATGGCCTTATTTGGGTAGCCGCCAAATATTAGCCCTATGTTCAGTGAGATTACGGCCTGACTCAGATCAATAAATTTGATCGGAATGAGCTCTCCGGGATTGACCGGGGAAAGATTTGAGGCAGACTTATCGATTTCAAATGCCTGGTGATAATAATCCAGATTTATTCCAAACGAGACCCTGGAACTTCCATCACCTTTGATAGTGTATCCAATTCCCGTTCCAATATGCCATGTAAATGCACTGGCATCTATTAATCGATCCAACAGCACATTCTCATATAATGTCATGCTGGCGAATCCTGTTCCGCCACGGACCCGGGAATACAATTTTGGACCAAGTGGATAAATTATTTCATGATCCAGATATACATCAAATATGCGTGGTGAAAATGTAAGCGCTTTTAAAGTGTCGTTGCCATCCGTCAGGACAGTGGCCCATCCTGCTGGTAGTGATGCGGGGACAGACATCTTCCAGAGCCGAATTCCTATGCCGCTTAAGACATCTATACTGGATTGACGGATGAAGTGGAAGGGCCAGTTGTATTTAAATATCTGGAGATCATAATTTTGCGAAATGGACGATGAAAAGGGTATGCTTAGCTCCGTAGCTGTGGTATCATACTGAATTGACACTCCAGGTGTGAGTCCAACAATGCCTCCACCGCCACTGATATTAAATAATCCAAGTCTAAATGGGTCTCGATAGGGCGTGTATGCACCAAAAAGCGCCTCACCGAATTCGAGTGAGACCTTAATATCTGGTGTATATAGATCGAGGGCTTGAATTGGAGATGGATTCCCGGTTGCACCACCTGTCAGTTTGAGGATCTCACCCTGGTCTTCCAGGTTAAAACTTTGAAGGGAAAACCCCAGATCAACACCTAAGCGAAACCGTTTTCCTACACGTCCCAGGAGGGTTGCCTTCCAACCCAGACCAAATTTGACCTTATATCCACCTGAATCAAGAACCCTCACACCGCTTGAATTTTTGTAAAAGCTGAGGTGAGATACCCCCAATCCAATCATTGCATTAAGCGTTCCCCTCCTGCTATAATCATAGGTCAGATAGTTGTCCAGGGAAAACCCGTGGATCAGCATACTCATGCCAAAATCGCTGATGTCAGTTCCATTGACTTCCAGAGTGCCAGGGTAGCCAGAGGGGATCTCGATTGTCCCGACCTGATTCTGCACACCGTAATTTAAGCTTGAATAGGCGTCAAATTGCGAGGGTGACCAAAAGTGGCTGTACCAGCTATATCGAAGTATCTCAATGTCCAGAGATAGCATGACACCACGCAACGTATCTGCGATTGTCCAGCCGCCAGGCAGGGATGAGACCATCATATTTTCGGTGGGTTTAAGCGAAAAATATGATAATCCAGGTTTGACCCCCGGGAAAGGTAATAATTGGGGCGAGGTGATGGGGATCTCTTGACCGAGCCCAAGCGTAATGAGCATTAGCCCCGCCAGAGAAATCCTCCTGAGCAAATTGCAAATCATGTCTATGAAATTAGCGTTGAAGGGGAGATAAAAAAGCCGAATCCTTGGATTCGGCTTTTCCTGTATAATTAGCGATTAATTTTTTTCAGGTTTGATGATAACCGAACGTGTGTAAATATGATCTCCGGTTTTTTTGTTGTTCCCGTTCCCTGCATTAAAAGCAAAGTAGAAGGATGCATTCGACAGGGTTGAGTCAGGTGCCTGCCACTGGAATTTCCAGATAGGGGAATGACCCTTCTTGGGACCCTTGATACCCTTTTTGGTATGTGTGAGATATTGTCTATCTGTCCTTGATTTGTAACGGGTGTTGTCCAGGATTTGAATCTCATCAACGTCACCAGTCATAAGTTTGCCTAATGACTTCCCCATATCATCTGCAACAGTTGCCTGGAAGCCCCAGGCTCTAGCGCCTGATTGTTCAAGCTCTAAAGTAATCTCATAGATCTCGTTGGCAGTGAAAACCTCTGGTAGACCACTAATGCTAATTGTCGCCTTGTCAGAATTGAGGTCGTTGCCGGCATGGCATTTACTGGTATGACAGGTTCTATCATTTGGAGCACCAGCAGACATGGGAGGAGCGCCTTTCTTTTTAGCCGAAAGACTTATTGACATGAGTAGAGTAAGCGTAAATATGAGTGTGTTGCGCATGCTTATATCCTTGTTATTTGATCTTTGTTCATTGAAGAAATTAGGCTCATCCGAGCCAAATAAAATAAAAAACCCCGCAAGGAGCGGGGCTTTAATTGATAATGTGACCGAGAGCTATTTAAGACTTTTCTCGATTTTATCCATTTCCTTGAATTTTTTAGACGTGGTACCATGCAGTTG
>CAZVSF010000032.1:2480-9556 GCA_964630195.1 uncultured Lentisphaeria bacterium | reverse complement strand
ATCAATGCCTCATCATATTCTTTCTCACGGAAATAGACCAGACCCAGATTTACCAGAGAGGTAATATCTTGAGGATTTTTTTCTACGGATAACACCATGTATTCTTTACCCTTTTCAAATTCTTCCTTGAAAAGATATACTTGAGCAATGGTACTGTAAGCCTCAGGTTTCTCAGGATTTAATGTGATGCAATCCAGAAAGGATTTAATCGTGGAGGCATAAAGTTTATCTTCATCTTGTGCTGCCCCTTTGATCAAAGCATTGTAACCTTTGGCCCCGGCATTAAAATTATCAACCCAGTACTTTTCGCGAGCCATTTTGATCTTGTCAGCAAATTTCCCATCAATTGCAGCAGACTTTTCCAGGTACTCTGCAACCTTGTCCCATTTTTTAACACGGGCATAAATCTCCGTGGCCAGAAGATAGGAAGGCTCTGAATTCATGGGCTCTTTGTCATTGGCGGCCAGCAGCATTTCTTCTGCTTTTTCATAATTTTTTTGCTGCAGGTAAACTTTTGCCGAAGTCATATCTGTGGAATCACATCCCAGAAGGGTCAACAGCAGGAGTCCTACAACCCATAGTATGAGGTTTCTTGATTGTTTCATTTATTCTCCTTGTATAGATAAAATGCTTATTTTGGATGCCAATTTCATTTCAGGCGCAAATATATCCGCGTGACCTACCCAAGGCAACTCTTTCAAAAGTCTATCTTTCATAAATTGATATATGTCCGCTCAATTTAAAAGCAGTTGGATTTTGCCACCCACCGAGAGATATTTGTGCCGCATTACGAAGGAGTCAACACGACCGACATAATATATTATAAGCAACTCTGGGTAAAGATTCATGTCTAATAGTAATGGAAATGCAAAGTCATTTGCAATAATTACTGATATCCATGGTAATATCTATGCGCTCAATGAGGCTGTCCGGCTAATCGAGGAGCGCAATGATATTGACAAAATAATTTGTCTGGGTGATAATTTTTCACTGGGTTCCGCACCTGTTGAGGTTCTCAATAAATTACAATCCTTACCAGACCCAATTTTTATTCGTGGAAACCATGACCGCTACCTGGTTGAGGAAATTTGGGAATACGACCGTCCTACCATTGAGGGAATGGATCCTGATGACCCTGTCTGTATCGGAATTGTGGCAAATGAGAAATGGACTGCTGAACAATTGGGGACAGAAGGTAAAAATTTCATACGAAAGATGAAAAGATCCCATTACGTGAGTGTCGAAGCTGTCTATGCTGAATTTACGCATGCCTGGTTTGGTAGAGACGATCTTCCTCCAAGTCTTGAGGAAGCCAAGAAGTGGCGAGACCATGAACAGACCAAGCATAGTGAGGCCAATACCTTTGTGTTCACGCATGGCCATACACACATTCCAAGACTTGACCATTTTGGCAATTTGCAAGTCTTTTGCCCTGGTTCCACCGGTCTTCCTTTTGATGAAAACAGGCAAGGGGTCGTGGCTTTCCTGGAACTGGAAAATGGTGTTGCCAATTGGGAAGTCAAACGTTTTGACTATGACTACGCTGCTGCCATTCGTCATTTGAATGATGTCAAACCACCCTTTTTCAGAAATCTTAATTCTACTTTGAAATACGCCAGTATCCGTAACGATCTGGTCGAATAAATTTTTCTACAAATAAAAGTATTATTTCTTGGAAGTCATCCAGGAACGTATGATTTTTTGCTTTTCAAAATAGGTCGTTGCCATTTCAGAATTATTTCTCTTTCTGGCACCCTGCGCCACCACCCCACATTTAAACTCCAACTCTTTTAGAAGTGCATTTTTCCAGGATGGTTTCAATTTGCTTTCCAGGTGTTTTTCCATCGATGTGATTCTAAACCTGTCCATCCCCCAGTATTTCCTGCTTAATTGATCTGCATGACCCCCATACCGTGTTACTAATTGTTCAGACAGAAGACCGATCTCATAATGGGGGGCAATTCTCAGCCATAAATCATAATCTTCACAGGCAGGCAAATTGACATCGAACAGACCGACATGATCAAACACACCCCTGTGAATGATTGTGGCACTAGGACTCACAATGCAGAGAGGGAGGCAAGCTTCAAAAATCCAACCACTCTGCTTGGCGTGTTTGTCCATCGGGTTTACTCTGACCCCATTGCGAATCCAGATCTCCTCACACTGACTGATGAATAGCTCGGGATGGTGCTCATGAAAGTGCATTTGCTTTTCAAGTTTTTCAGGATGCCACTCGTCATCAGAGTCCAAAAAGGCTATCCATTCACTTCCGGCAACCTCAATCCCGGCATTTCGCGAGAATGATACGCCAGAATTTTCGGGGTTGGTGATGATCTTGATATCAGAGGCGTATTGGTTCAGAATTGCAGATGTGCCATCATTTGATGCATCATCAACGACAATCACTTCCTGGGGGGCTAGGGATTGCGCGAGTACAGATCGAATCGCACGCTCAAGTGTGGCAGCACGATCATAGCTGGGAATAATGACGGAAAATTTCATGGGCTTGAATGAAAGTGCGTCAGAATATTTTTTAACATATAATCCTGCAGATTCTGTGCTGCCAGTTTATAATTTTGCTTGAATTCCTCTGGTGTGGAGTCTCCTGCGCGATCAGAAATGCAACGGAGTGCCAGCAGTGGAATATTAAATTCATGGCAATAACTTGCAACAGCATAGGACTCCATGTCAACAGCATCTGCTCCTCCAGACCTGGCCGCTGTGCGCGAGACTTCGTCAGTAACAGGGATAGGGCTTGAAAAGAACACTGCTGTGGAAATCTGTAATTCAGATAACCCTGTGGGGGCAGTCGTCTGTATGTCAGGGAAATCAGCTCTGGTAAATGTTGTGCCCCGAATGATCTGGGGGTATGTCAGATCTTTTGATAATGAACCGGATACACCAAAATGAATGATTGCCTCAATGTTTTTGGGGTTCACTATTGAGTCCAGAGAATTCTGGCAGGCGGTGAGGCCAATTCCAGTCCGAAGCAGAAAGAGATCAGATTTTAGCTTTACAAATTCCCGGCCAACCTCGCGCGCTATCGTTTTGGCTTGCGGATAGTGCTGTCTGATGAGCGTCCCTTCTGACTTTAAGGCATGTATGAGCAGAACATCCATGCCAAAATCTAGCTTCTCAAGTCATGAATGCATGACTTAAATCTAAGGTGGTTTAAAAATAATGCTGTTTTGAGAATGAAGGGGAATGACATCAATTGAGAATCTCGATTGCCTGCCGTGATTAAAATTGTGGCAAATCGTCATGAAAAGGGTTTAATTCCGCGCATGGCAAAACGTCACTCTGACCTGAGACACGATTCAACTATTATACCTTATATATTTATTGATTTGAAAGGATGATTCAATCATGACAAAACGCGTTTACAAATTTGGTGGTGGAAAAGCCGAGGGAGATGCTTCCCAGAAAAATCTTCTTGGTGGCAAGGGAGCCAATCTGGCCGAAATGAGCGGTCTGGGAATTCCTGTCCCTGCGGGATTTACCATCACGACAGAAGTATGTACAGAATATAATCAAGTTGGTCGAGACAAAACTGTTGAGTTGATCAGATCTGAAGTTGAAGCGGCTGTGAAAGAAGTTGAAGGCGTCATGGGTGCCAAGTTTTGCGATGAGGAAAACCCACTGCTTGTCTCTGTGCGCTCTGGTGCACGTGTTTCAATGCCTGGGATGATGGATACTGTTCTCAATCTTGGGTTAAATGATAGTGCCGTCCTGGCGATTGCTAAAAAATCAGGGAACGAAAGGTTTGCCTGGGATTCATATCGTCGTTTTGTACAGATGTACGGTGATGTCGTTTTGGGAATGAAACCAGAATCCAAAGAGGATATTGATCCTTTTGAAGAGATCATGGAAGAACTCAAAGAGACCAAGGGATATGAGCTCGATACAGATTTTAACGTTGAAGATCTGAAATTTCTGGTTGAAAAATTTAAGGCAGCTGTAACCAAGAAAACCGGTAATAGCTTTCCAGATAACCCATGGGATCAGCTCTGGGGAGCAGTGATGGCCGTTTTCGATTCATGGGAAACACCACGCGCAGTCTACTACCGAATGTTGAATAAAATTCCTGGTGACTGGGGAACGGCAGTCAATGTTCAGGCTATGGTCTTTGGAAACATGGGAAATAATTCCGGAACGGGAGTCGCCTTTACTCGCGATGCTGGAACAGGTGAAGATATTTTCAATGGTGAGTACCTGATCAATGCACAGGGTGAAGATGTGGTTGCCGGTGTTCGCACACCACAGCAGATCACAAAAATTGGGTCTGAAAGATGGGCTGTGCTGGCTGGTATCTCGGAAGACGAGCGGGCGAAGACCTATCCTTCACTGGAAGAGCTCATGCCCGAGATCTATCAGGAATTACATGCAATTGAGCAGAGGCTTGAGGATCATTATAAAGACATGCAGGATATCGAGTTCACCATGCAGGATGGCAAGTTGTGGATGCTTCAAACCCGCACCGGAAAGCGTACAGGTTTTGCCATGGTACGGATTGCCATGGAAATGCTGGAAGCCGGTGAGATAGATGAAAAAGAAGCCCTCATGCGCGTCGAACCCAACAAACTCGATGAACTTCTTCATCCAGTTTTTGAGAAAGAAGCCATGGCAGCGGCTCGCATACTTACCAAAGGCTTGCCTGCTTCTCCAGGTGCTGCAACAGGACAACTTGTCTTTCATGCCGATGAAGCCAACAAGTATGAAAATTCCATTCTGGCTAGAATAGAGACCTCACCTGAAGATCTGGAGGGTATGAATATAGCCAATGGTATCCTTACGGCCCGCGGTGGTATGACATCTCATGCTGCGGTAGTTGCACGGGGAATGGGTAAATGTTGTGTCTCAGGAGCCGGTGCCATAAAGATCAATTACAAGGCCAGGACCTTAAGCGTTGATGGTAGTGTCTTTAATGAAGGTGACTGGGTCTCTCTTAATGGATCCACTGGCGAAATTTTTGAGGGTAAGATCAAAACCATTGATCCAGAAGTAAGTGGTGCCTTTGGCAAACTCATGGAACTTACCAATAAGTTTACCAGAATGTATGTCCGGACAAATGCCGATACACCCCGCGAGAGTAAAATAGCCCGAGAGTTTGGTGCTAAGGGTATTGGTCTGTGTCGTACCGAACATATGTTCTTCGAGGGGGATAAAATTGTCGCCATGCGCGAAATGATCCTTGCTGAAGATCAGGCAGGTCGTGAAGCTGCTCTAGAAAGACTGCTCCCTATCCAGCAGAAAGATTTTGAAGGTATTTTTGAAGCCATGCAAGATCTACCTGTTACGGTTCGTCTCCTGGATCCACCACTACATGAGTTTGTTCCACATGATGAAAAAGGCCAGCAGGAAATGGCTGACGTCATGGGTGTAGACTTGAAAGTTATTTCACAGAAAGTTGAGGACCTGGCAGAGTTCAATCCAATGCTGGGTCATAGAGGATGTCGTCTGGGGAATACATACCCTGAAATTACCATCATGCAGACCAAAGCCATCATGGGAGCAGCCCTTGCGCTTAAGGCGAAGGGTATTGTTGCCAAACCAGAAATCATGATTCCTCTAACAGGAACATTGGCTGAGATGGAGCTTCAGGAGAAGATCGTCCGTGAAACGATCAAGGTCTTGTTCGAAGAGGCAGGAGACTCAGTTGATCACCTCGTCGGAACGATGATCGAGATTCCACGCGCTGCATTAACAGCAGATAAAATAGCTACCAGCGCAGAATTCTTCTCATTTGGGACCAATGATCTCACCCAGATGACCTTTGGATATTCCCGTGATGATGCTGGAAAATTCCTACCTGTTTATTTGGAAAAAGGTCTCCTGAAGAATGATCCATTTGAGGTGCTTGACCAGGAGGGGGTTGGTCAACTCGTCGAAATGGCTTGCAGGTTGGGAAAAGAGACCCGACCCAATATCAAGCTGGGTATTTGTGGAGAGCACGGTGGTGAACCCAGCTCAGTTGAATTCTGCCACAGAGCAGGTCTTGACTATGTGAGTTGTTCACCTTTCCGTGTACCTATCGCAAGACTTGCTGCGGCACAAGCAGCAGCCCGCGAACAATAGGAATAGCACAGGATTGAATATAAAGCACTGCCCTCCCGGATATTTTGGGAGGGCAGTGCTTTTTTGCATTGTTCATTTTGAAGACAGTCCTTCATCTTCTCATGCGATTAAAAAAGAACCTTTAGCATCAGGGGTGTCGCCTGATTCCGGGTTTGAAAAATGCGAATCCAGTTTACTTTATTTGAGTGAAATATTAGCTGTTAATTACTCTGTAATGGACTTAAAATATTTGCTTGGTTGAGCTGCTCCTAATGTGGTTTATGTATTGAAGCATGTTCTATATGACTCAATCATTATTTTTATAGTTTAATTAGGTGACTTTATTAAAACATGAATGAATCCTCTCGACCACGGTAACTTATGAAACTGATAAAAAAACCTGCTCTCTCAGCGCTTAAAAAATGGAAAATATTTGAGCATATTCCAGATACTGAGCTAAAACAGATTCATTCTAAAATTGAATATTGTCATTATGACCATGAAGAATCGATCATTCGTGAAAATTCTATTGGTGATCACATTTTTATCCTGGCAAAAGGTAAAGTTAGGATCGAGAAACTAGTCCGTGAAAATGAATCTGAAGTCCTGGGTTTTTATGATGAAGTTGGGGGTCTCTTTGGAGAGATGGCCCTACTTGAGGACAAACCGCGAAGTGCAGGGATGATTGCGGATACAGATTGTGAAGTTCTGGCAGTTTCAAAGGAAGATTTTCTTGATTTGGTTCATTCTGTGCCACTCTTCACTCTGTCTGTTGCCAAAAATATTTCTCAGTTCCTTAGAGAGACAGATGAGCGCCTCATCAATAAGCTGAGAAAAGAGAATGATGAGCTGCGCCATACGAATTACCTCCTCCAGGAAACTCAGGAGGAACTCATTGGCAAGGAGCGATTATCTCTTATTGGACGAATGGCATCAACAATCTTGCATGATATGAAAAATCCAATGTCCACAATTGGTGGTTATGCCCAATTGATCAAGATGAAAAAGCATAGCAGGGA
>CAZVSF010000032.1:0-2380 GCA_964630195.1 uncultured Lentisphaeria bacterium | reverse complement strand
AGTGAAGAGGGGGTCGGAACAAAATTTATAATTGACCTGCCTGCCGTTGGATACAACCTGTTGCCCAAATCAAAACATCAGATCCCCATTCCTTTTGTTGGGGAATGAATCCTTCCCATTAGTCAGGGCGAGGACGCGTAAATATCCAGTTTGACTCTCCGGAATCTTTTGCCGAAAATTTATATTCTGCCAGATTGAACGCCTTCAGGTCTTCAGGATTAGTCAGATTATTTTGTATGATATAGTCAGCCATCATCCCACGAGCCCATTTGGCAAAGATGGCTATAACGCTGGCTTTCCCATTTTCAACCTCCTTAAACTCTACATGAATCACAGGTGCTTTTATTGCTTTGAACTCGATGACTCTGGCATATTCCTTTGATGCCAGATTCACAAGGGCAGGGCTTGAATCGGTTTTCAGTTCTTTGTTTAGCATTCTGGTAATTCGACTATCCCAGAACTGATACAAATTCCCCCCCCGCTTAGTCTTTAAAGGGGTTTTCATTTCCAATCTGTAGGCTTGAATAAGATCGAGGGGTCGCAAATAGCCATAAAGTCCAGACAGGATACGAAGATGAGATTGAGCGAATTGAAGCTTTTCCCCATCATAGGTGTTTATTCTCATATGCCTGTAAACATCACCTGTAAAGGCAAAAAGGGCTTGCTTGGCGTTTGCAAGATCAAAGGGTGGTTTGAACGCCTTGTATCTAGGGATATTAAGATCAGCCAACTTTTCACTGATTGACATGAGTTCCATAAGTTCAGCTTTTTTGATCCGCTTAAGTACTGCAATTAGCTGTTTGCTCTGGTTGAGCATCTCTGGAATCGTGTATTCCTCTGTTGGCGCAGGGTCATCAAAATTGACACTTTTTGCAGGTGAAATTATGGTGATCATATTTTTTCCGATGTGTTTATAAATTTTTTATCAGATTATTGAGCACAAAAATATTGAACCTGCTCCACGGCTGCTGGGGCAGTGGGTGCATAACCATCTGCTCCAATGGCATCAGAGAAATCACGACTAACCGGCGCTCCCCCAATCAGAATTTTTGTGTGATGATGTTCAGGATGGCTCCTGAAGGTCTGGACGACCTCCTTCATGTTATTCATTGTTGAAGACAGGAGCGCTGATAAGCATACAACGGATGCCTTATATTGTGAAGCCGCATCCAGAAAGCGTTGGGCAGGGACATTCACTCCCAGATCGATCACTTCAAAGCCTGCTCCTGTAAGCATAATTTTAACCAGATTCTTGCCAATATCATGCATGTCACCCTTTACCGTACCAATGATGATGGTTTGTTGGATTTTTGCCTCTGAATTTCCGGCAAGATGGGGCTTGAGAATATCCACAGCTGTTTGCATAGCCTGAGCCGACATCAGGACCTGGGGAAGAAACATTTCATTGCGTTTAAATCGTTCACCCACGATGGCCATGGCAGGGAGGAGCTGCTCCTCCAGAATAATTTGACTGGGGATACCATCTGCAAGTTGTTGTTCTACTGTCTTGGAGATGGAAGCCACATTTCCCATTAAGATCGCCTGCTGGACTGTATCAGACAAAGAAGTCATTTACTTCAGCTCCTCATGTGCAACGTGGTACATTGCCTTTAAATTTTCAGGCTGACAGTATGAGGCAACGACATTACTTGTTCCAAAGATAAAACCACCCCCACTGCGAGCCCCCCTGATCAGCTGACGTGCTGCACGCTCAACCTCTGTGACCTGCCCATTTGCCAGCAGGTCTACATCAATATTGCCCATAAATGCCAGATCCTGGCCATATTCCCGCTTCAAATCAGGAATATCCATGTTGGCATTGGGATCACATGACTGCAGGACATCAATCCCGCAATTGATCAGATCTGGAATGACCTGTCTCAAATCCCCATCTGAATGAAAAAAAACAGGTAAGCCTAGGCGCTTGACTTCTGTGATCATTTCTGACAGAATTGGGAAATAGTCAGAGCGTAAATATTCAGGATCAACAAAAGTGCCCGTGTTGAAGGCAAGATCATCAGCAATCAGGATCGCATCGGCTCCAGCTTCTGCGCTCATTGTGGCGAATGACAAATTCGTTTCAATAAGTTTCTCATAGTATCTCTTCATGGTGTCTCGAGCTTGAATGGTCCACATCATAAAGCGTTCGAAACCCAATAATTCATAACCCAGGTCAAATCCAGCATTCATGGTTGCGAGTACAAAGAAATCAGTGGTTTCCTTCCATCGGGAAACTTGATTCCTATCAAACTTGCTGACATCAGGGGCTTGCCACTGGTCCAGTTCCTCGGCAGTTTGTGCAATTGGTGTGACAAGTTGTACTGTGGAATTTGGGGGTTGCGTGTGTGTTGCCCCCCAGAAATCTCTAAAGATATCGGTT
>CAZVSF010000031.1:0-19878 GCA_964630195.1 uncultured Lentisphaeria bacterium | reverse complement strand
AAAAGAAGCCATAATGTCATAGGATCCTGGAGAAAGATTAATAATGTAAAATTCACCATCACTATCGGCCACAGCTCCCTTATTGGTTCCAACGATAATTATATTTGTCCCTATCAGTGGTTCACCAGTTTCTTGATCCAACACCTGGCCAGCTATTTTTCCAGTTGTTTGTGAAAAACTCGTTCCAGTTATCATACCAAGAATAATCAATAAAATCAGACTGAATCTTTTCATTTCATTCCCGTATAAATAATTGTGAATTCAATCACTTGCATGGTTAAATACTACTTCATTTCATGATATTTTGTATTTGATACTATTTTTTTTGATGTCTCAGATATTTCGCTGATATCACTTTGTACAGCTTTCACCACCATATCCACAGCTCACTCCAACTCAGCATATATTTTGTCAACATCGCGCTCAACCTCAGAGCTAAATCTCAATATTATGGTATAACTATAAGTATCAGGTTTGATCAGGAATTCCTGATGAGTACGCGGACTCCAACTATCATCGCCACCTACTCCCATCATTTTGTGGTCAATATTCACAGTAACAGGTCCCTCGTTCTCAACCATATAAGTATGTGTAGCTATGGTTAGATTTTCCAGGGAGTAGTGGTGTACACTTAAATTGAATTCGGAATCTCCATAAATGATCACACCAGCACCATCATGGTTTGACAGGCTAGCCCACCGAACATCTGTTTTATTGCCATTTTCCTGAGGTCTTACATATGGATGGTACTGCTCAAGCACTGTACCAGAGTAAATGCCCAGCATTGAGCCTTTTTTTCGATCACTGTATGATTCGCCGGGTCCTCTACCGTACCACTTCAATTGTGAGAACTCTTGAGGTAGTTTAAAACTGACACCAATCCTGGGTAACACTGGAAGTGAGGCTTCAATATTTGATTGTATATGTATCTTTAGATCACCGTTTCCAAGCACTGTATACAACAATTCAGAGCGTATATTTCCTTTGGGGTATACATAATTTTCCTGGACCTGAATTTTAACCGCAGTGCTGGATGATTCCTTGATGTCGACAGACACAACTTCACGTTGGCGCTTATCAATTCCGGCCTGCAACCATTGATGAGCAAAACTTTTAGACTCCCCTCCTTCGTCATTATCTGTTGGAGCCCTCCAAAAGTTTTGGGTGAGCGGCGTATCCAGAATTAATTTATCAGCTAGTTTAACACTGGCCAATTCACCAGTCTTCATATCAAAAATGAATTGCTTTCCCCCTGCCTCGGCAGTCAAATTTTCGGAAGACTGACGATATTTGACTGGTGATACAAAGGAGGTTGAGGCAGGGGAATTCGCTAGTGATAATCGTTTTTGAATTAAAATCTGGTCCTCAGCAACCACATGACCGCTTTTGGCCCATAATGCATCATCCAATAACGAAAATTTAAAATTGACACAATACTCACTTCCAGGTTTGATTTTTACGGTTTTGCCAAAAATCGGTAACTGAATCTGAATTTTGTTCCCTGCCTGTGTTTCGGCCATCTGAATTTTCCCTTCAGAAAGCTTCACACCATTATGCAGGAGAGTCCAATCACCGGCTAAATGATCAAGGCTTTTAAAAAAGTATCTATTTTCTAAGAAATACACATTGGGATTTTGACCGTCCCAGGTGACCTTCACGTTCTGTAACTGGTGCTTTACTTCATGCAGCCCAGGATGGGGTTGACGATCTGGAGAGACTAGCCCGTTAATGCAAAAATTACCATCATGAATGACTTCATCAAAGTCTCCACCATAGACAAAATAGCTGCCATTTTCGTCTTCTCTCAGTAAGCCCTGATCAACCCAATCCCAGATGAAAGCACCCTGTAATCTGGGATAGCTATATATTTTGTCCCAGTACTTGTAAAGATTGCCATTACTATTCCCCATGGCATGAGAATATTCACACAGGATAACGGGTCTCTCGGGATTCTCATCATGGAGCTTGACCATCAAATCAACCCCGGCATACATGTTTGAAATGATATCAAAGTGGTTTGGAAGGCTCCATTGTCCTTTTTCCTTGCCCTCATAATGGATTAATCTGCTTGGATCATATTCACGAATCCACTTTGCCATTGCATCATGATTTGGACCGTACCCGGATTCATTCCCAAGTGACCAGACAATAATGGAGGGATGATTCACATCTCTCAATACCATACGTTTTGCTCTATCCAGAAAGGCTTTTTCCCATATTGGGTCTTTGGTAAATTTTGACCAATATTCATGCGATTCAATATTTGCCTCATCAAAAAGATAGATTCCGTACTCGTCACAGAGTTCATACCATCTGGGGTGATTTGGATAATGAGAGGTTCGAACGGCATTAATGTTGTGCTGTTTCATGAGTTTTATATCAGTCAGCATGGAAGCTTCATCAACGGTCCTGCCTTTTACAGGATCATGTTCGTGCCGATTTACACCCTTTAGGATAATTGCTTTGCCGTTTACCAGTAACTGCCCATTGATCAATTCAACATTACGAAATCCAACCTTTGAACTGATATATTCAATCATCTCACCCTGTTGATTGGAGACTTTTAGAACCAGCGTATACAAATTTGGAATTTCAGCCGACCATACATCAACATCAGGGATTGTAAGCGTTTGACCAATTGACTTTTCCACACCTGGTTCCAATCCAACATCATTGGATGATACTGCTGCTAATTCTTCCTGATTTTGGTCAAAAAGCTTTGCTTCAACGCTTACATTTGCAGAATTCTCAGAAGTATTCAATAACTGAGATGTAACAGTCAATTCACCATCTGTATATCCATTGGTCAATTCAGCATTTGCTTTGAAATGTCTGATGTGAATGTCAGGGGTGTGCATCAAATAGACATCACGGTAAATTCCGCTTAGTCTCCAAAAATCTTGATCCTCGATATAAGCAGCATCGGAGTATCTGAAAACCTGCACAGATACTGAATTGGATCCGGGTTCCACGTATTTGGATATGTTGAACTCTGCAGGTGTCATACTTCCCTGGCTATAACCGACACGTTTGCCATTGATCCACACGAAGAAGGCAGATTTCACACCATCAAAATGGAGATATATTTCCCCAGTCGACCAATTGACCGGAATTTCAAAAGTGCGGCGATAAGAGCCTACCGGGTTACTCCTGGGTGGATTTGGGGGATCAGGATTCTCGAAAGGATGTTTGATGTTTGTAT
This sequence comes from uncultured Lentisphaeria bacterium, assembly GCA_964630195.1. GTDB lineage: Bacteria > Fidelibacterota > UBA8477 > UBA8477 > JABMPR01 > JABMPR01. The sequence continues at coordinate 16,676 of CAZVSF010000031.1, read as the reverse complement.
AAATGGGTTGACCGAAACCTTGGAGTTGCCAGGAATTAGGCACCTCCACCAGGTTCCATTTATTGACATGATAATTGGCTTCAAAAAAATCTAGTGGTCGATCGGTGGAATTTGGAGCCCATCTAAAATGCCAGGGGCCATTCAGACTCAATCTATGGGATGAATTGCCAGGGTTAAGAGTCAGTGCCTCTGGAAGCTCATCATAGGGTACCAACGTTGCATGTCCCGGCTCTTTATTTTCAGAAATCATCTTTGGGTCATTCAAGTAGCCCAATATTTCAGACTGAGGCACATTTGTACAACCAGCTAACAATAGTAAGACTCCCATCATACACATTATTTTGAACAGCACTCTCATGATGGTCCCACCCCGATTGATTTCCTGGAAGATCCGCGTATTATCAATTTTGTTTCAATCACTTTTATTTCTGAAGTATCATTCGTTTTACCATTGAGGATTTCGTGTAAAAGGAGATCGGCCGCTACCTCCCCCATTTTATAGCCGTGTTGTTCCACTGTCGTCAGAGGTGGGTCAATCATTTCAGTTATTGGATTATTACTAAAACCTGAAATCCCGATATCTTCAGGTATACTGAAGCCCTGAGAGCGTATTTCTTTATGTGCCCCCACAGCGACAGGATCATTGATAGCGAAGATGGCGTCAGGTCTATTGGCCAGCTGAAGAAGAACTCGAACACCAATTGCCCCATGTTTTTCATTCAATTCAACCTGAACCACAAGATCAGGGTCATAGAGAATATTTGAGTCTTCTAATGCTGTACGATATCCCTTTAGACGTTCCTTGGATATCCTCAAGCCAGGAGGTCCCGTAAGATGGGCGATTCTTTTAAAGCCAGCATCAATGAGATGTTTAGTTGAATTGTATGCACCAACAAAATCATCCACTATCACTTTACTTACATCCAGATCATCGAGAACACGATCGAATAGTACAATCGGTATACGACGATTTTTAATAGCGGAAAAGTGCTTGCTATCCGTAGTGCTCTGAGCCACTGATGCAATAATTCCAGCAACCCTGTGAGAAACCATACTTCTGGAGTTCAATACCTCACGATCATAATCCTCATTCGATTTTGAAACGATGATTGTATAACCGGATTGAAAGGCCCGATCTTCGATTCCATCAATTGCTGATGAGAAAAAATCATGTCGAATTTCAGGAACGATCACACCAATAGTCCTGGTGGATTTCTTTTGCAGACTCTGTGCTACTTCATTAGGAAAGTATTCCAGATCAGCAGCTTTTTGCTTGACCAGTTCAATAGTTTCATGCTTGATGGCAGGGTGGTTTCGAAGGGCGCGCGAAACTGTTGATACTGATAGACCAAGTTCCTGTGCAATATCCCGAAGTGTTATATGTTGCTTGAACATTGTATTAATCAGGGTTGCAAACGATTGCAGCAAACGTTTGCATTATTATAATATTCAGTTTGTATGTGTGCAATATTTTTATTGGTTCCAGGAAAACCAGTAATCTGTTTTTGGGATATTTATGGTCATATTTTCTCTATAGATTATTTTCAATAAAGAGAATTCATCAAGAAGACCAAAATCTAATTCGTTGTGTTTATTGTTTTTATGATCGCTATCTTTAATCCAACTGACTTGTTCGAAAGGGTGCTGCCGGTAGCCCAGCTGTATTGAAAAGATTTGGCTCGGCAGTGTTACTCCAGGCAAATCTAACAAATGCTGGCTGACTGATCTCTGGATGGCTGACGAGCAGCGAGGGACCATCGATTGAAACCGAAGCGGGATAAAATATCCCATCCATTCCTGCAATTTCAAAACAGGTTGCACTATCCCCATCAATCACTAATCCACCTGCTACAGATTCTTTAGTGAAATTAATTTGTATTGAGCCATTCATAGTGCGAGCATGACTAAACATAGGTCCGCAATACACAACATCATCCCGGGCGTAAGTATTTGCAAGTGCCCAAAGACCTAATCTCCGACCAACCTCATATTTGTTTGTGGGATGGATATCATTGAGATCCCCAATATCAGTTGTCACGACCATACCCAAATTCTCTAATTTTTTTAGAGTGTTCGCCTGAGCTTCCCAAAGCACAGGCAAACTCCCTTTCTCCGCATAATTGAATGGGGCGATCTGCACATAATAAAACGGGAAATCACCCCTCTCAAATAGCATCCGCCAATCCTCAATCATTGCTGGAAATAAATCGCCGTATTCAATACCTCGCATATGGTTTGATTCACCTTGATACCAGATCGCACCCCGTATGGAATAGTCCCGCAATGGCCATATCATGGCATGGAATAGGACACCTGGACTGTTTTGATTCAATGGGGAGACTGGGGGTGGTTCAAATTTTGATTCAATTTGAAATTTCCAGTTACCGGCTAAGCTCAGGTGATTTTCAATACTCAATTTTACTGGTCCAATTGAATATTGACTATCCTGACCCCAAAATCCTCCGCCTCCCTTATCATCAAATATTCTTACAGCGATGAGGTTTTCCTCAGACCTTGTTAATTCAGCAGGGATATCATATTCTCTTGGTTTTATCCACACATTTGGAACATCTGGTCCCATGCCACCCACCAGTCTACCATTCCAATACACCTGATCATAATCATCAATGGGTCCCAAATTCAGCGTCAATTCCTGGTCCTTCCATTCATGCGGAATTGCAACCTTTTGCCTAAACCAGATAACCCCATCCATGTCGGGAACTCTCCCTGTCCCCCAGCTTCCCGGCACAAATGTTTCATCCCAACTTTCATCATTCAGTTTCAACCCCGCCAGGTCACGGTGGCTTGAGTCTGTGTACACTGAATCTCTACCCTTCACCCAGTTTTCCATGAGTCGTGAAAATCGTTCTGGATCAAAAGTGTTTTCTTCTGCGTAAACTACATCGAGTTGCTCATCGTAGATTCCTAAATCTCTCATTGTACTTGGTTTCGTCCAGCTTTCAGCCGGTGTTCCCCCCCATGAACTGTTAATAATTCCAATGGGAATTTGCAGCTCATCAAAGAGAGACTTTGCATAGAAGTAAGGGGTTGCGCTAAAATCCGGGACAGTCTCCGGTGTGCAGACAATCCATGATCCCTGCACATCCTTCTCAGGCTGAAGCGAGAAATTATTCATCACTTTGAACAGCCGTATTTCAGGAAGATCAGCTTCAGACACATGTCTTTCGTAATCGTCTACTGCTTCATTCCAGGCCGTACGCTTAAGCGCCATCTCCATATTGGATTGACCCGAAGCCAACCACACTTCACCACACATCACATTTTGGATTGATTGCCGGTTGGATCCCGAGAGAACCTCGAATGTATAGGGTCCACCCAATTCTGGTGCTGGCAGGGCAATTTTCCATTCACCTTCTTTATTCGTTCGAGTGGTTCGCTTGAAAAACAACCAATCCGCCTTGATAGCTACCTTCGAGTCGGATTCTGCCCAACCCCAGATCGTGTTTGATTCGCCCTGTTGCAGTACCATCCCATCTGAAATGATCGTTGCTACTTTAAACGAATCTTGGGATATCAGCCCAGATACGAGAATACATATGATCAAAACTCTTCTTTGAAAATTTTTCATTTTACAACTCCTGATTTTATTCAGATAGTAATCATTTCTGATTTATTCGTGATAGGCAGATCACACCCAGGAATTTAAGTTCGCCTAAATAATGGTCAGTTTAGTGGTAATAACTTGTGATCCAGTTTGAATCGATACGAAATAAATTCCTTTGGGCACCAGATTCCCAATGGTATCACGCCCATCCCAAAACAATTCTCCCGATCCAGTCCTGTTACTGCTCAAATGAAACTTGCGCATCAGTTGACCTTTTATATTGAAAATCTCAAAGTTGAGTTCCCCGGTGATTGGGATATCATATTTTAGCCTGGTATGTTGAAAAGACGGATTAGGGTGAATGGCAAGTTCACCTTCTGAAAGAGGTGTCCCGTGAACTGGAAAAGATACCCCGCTGGCTACTCCAAGCTCAGCATCCATCCACTCCAATCGGTTGAACAGAAAGGTGCTGAGATAAGCGACTTCTAATTCATAGGTATCTCGATTTTCCCAGCCAGGTAAACTGCGCCAGATTTCCACTCCAAGAATGGGCCAGCGCTCAAAATTTCTTCCCTGAGGTTCATCCAGAAGGGTTGTCAATGAATCTATCACCCCCATCAAGCTGTCAGTGCTCCAAACAGTTCCTCTCAACTCAAACCAACGCTGACAAAGTTGTGCTGTAAAGTTTGGATCCTCAAAGAGGGGCAACCAAAATGGTGGGTAGTTACCTCCCCAAACTGGCTCATCTGTCCCCTCAATAACCCATAGAGTATAATCTGAGCCATAGTTCCAGGTTGAGTTTGACAATGATTGATCAAAATCCCAGGCTGGTCCAGCCCTGAGAAGGCTTGATCTATCCTTGTGGAAGTAGCTACTCCAACCATATGCATCTGAATTTTTGGTCACCTCCTGAATCAAAATCTCATCAATAAAGGAGTTTACATCAATCAAGCTTGAATAACCGAAGATCGGATTATCAAAAAATGGAGATAACACCAAAGCTCTGAAATCATCATCATAATCCCGGATATAATCATGTTGTTGGTTGGTAATATCGTCTGGCTTCGGGTATTTGAGTCTACGGTTGTCCCCCTCAAGACCACTTAGAGTTTCCTCGGCAGGCACTTGACCATTGGCTACCTCATAAATGTAGCCACCGGTAAGTTCATCGCCCTCGTTATCATTCTGATCCATTTTTTCTATGTTCACCCGGTTTTGATCTGGTTTGATTTTTTCTTCCAGTATGTACACACCCTCATAGCTATCATTCAAAATGAGCTCCACATGGGCCGTCCGGCTGGCATAGTTGCCCATTGCTCTGGCCATCCACAGGCTCAAGGCATCTCTGATCAAGGTTTTGTCCATATAAGCTGCTCTCAGTATCCAGTCGTTTTCACTGGGCATACCCAAAAGCTCAACATTATTATTCTCACCATTTTCGTCTCGTGTTTCAAAGGCGTAAGGTTTTTTAGGGAAGATATGTTGTGTGGAATTTCCTCGTAGCTCGATACCTATCAGACCATCATAATGATCGGGATTGTCATCGACATAATTTGGGCTACCATCTTGATTCCAGATGACTCCCAGATTGGCATCAATTTTGGGCTCGTCTGGTATCGTTGCCCCGTCAGTATCAATGATGAATATAGGTAAATTGCTGAACTCTAATTCTGATTGTTGAGCAAATATTCCCTCACAGTAGATACAGTGCAAGAGGATGGAAACGATTATATGTATCAGAATATGCATTCTAGTAAATTATTATGACCTGGAATATGAGCAATTATGTCCATAAATCATGCATCATTAATCTTCATTCTTCAATACCGGCTTTTTATATTTTGATATTTTTTCGAGCCAATCCAGCATGGCATCAGGCCATCCCATTAATTCTGTTTGATCTTTGGCCAAACCAAATCCATGATGGGGATAATGACTTGATTTAGCGCTATAAAGACGAGATTCAACACCCTCTTCTCTTAAAATTTGATAAAGAGGAAGGGCATGTTTATCAAATGGAACCCAGGCATCATTCGTGGATGCTACAATAAATATGGGAGATGTTTGCTTAGTGATCTGTGTATCAATTGAAAAAGCGAGGGCTAATTTCTCAGTCGCATGCTTTCCTAAGAGGGTATTCACAGAGCTCCCTTCAGAATTTACCACTGGATAGCCCAGAATGGCGAAATCCGGCCGCAAAGAGACATTGCCGCCTCCTTCCTGCTTTGGTAGATAGTCCCGCTGGTAATGAGTGGCAGCTGTTGCGGCCAGGTGCCCCCCTGCTGAAAATCCCATGACTCCGATGCGATGGTGATCTATGCCCCATTCTGAAGCTTTTGATCTTAGGATCCGGATACTCTTCTGGGCATCCTGGATGGGTGCCAGGTATGGCTTCAAACAGGTTGCAGGATCCGGCAGACGATACCGGAGTACTGCAGCCGTGATCCCTCGAGCTTGCAGCCACAGTGCAATCTCACTGCCTTCGAGATCAGTGGCGAGTTGTTTGTATCCTCCCCCAGGAAATATGATGATGGCCGTTTTGTTGTCATTCGGACCCGATCCGTGGTATATCTCCAGTGTTGGGTAAGTAATGCCGGTGGCGATGCTCCCCCAGGTTGTATCATGGCGTGAATGCTCGATGACGTAAGGTGTACCGGGAATAAGATTAGGAACCTTTTCCCAGACCGGTATCACCAGGTCCTGTGCAATGATCGGAGTCAGTAAAACCGACAGATTCAAGAGTATTGAATAGAAACGCTGCATAATTCTCTAAATACCTCTCACCTCTCTCAGGTGTTGTTCAGGGCGCAGTGCGGCTTACCTGAAGGTTTTGCATGAGTTCCCGATGAATATCATATGTCACCACCCTCCATTCCTGAGGCTCATGCCAGCGTGGTGGCTTCAGGTCACGCTCCCATTCAGCGAGGGCATGTTCCATTTCAACGGCTATCTCTGGATCGCTTGCAGTCCTATCCACAGTTTCTCCAGGATCATCCCGGAGATTGTACAGGACAGAACCATAATCTTTCAAGCGAATCAATTTCCAATGCTTCCAGCGAGCAGCCGCTTCCTCTTCCTTACGCCAGAATAGCCATTCGTGTGGATCACCTTGGCGATGACCCCTTAGAAACGGCAGCAGGTTTACACCATCCAGACCATCCCCGGTCCTCGTGTTCGCGCTGGCAGCGGCCTGGGCTGTGGCGAAGATGTCAAGGGTTGAGGTAATCCCGTGAAAGGAGGAACCCGCAGGTATATGATCCTTCCAGCTGAGGATGAGTGGAACTTTCAAGCCCCCTTCGAACTTATTCCCCTTCCAACCCTTCAAGGGTGTGTTATCGGCTGTGTTATTAGCAGCTCCTCCATTGTCATTCGTGAAAATAATCAGCGTATCATCCAGTTGGTGGGTCGCTTTCAGCGCCGAGATGACTCTGCCAACAGCTTGGTCCATAGCCCAGGTCATGGCTTTAAGTTTTGTTCTCTCCTGATCATGGAATTTCTCAAGGTCCTCTTGCTTGGCCTGCATGGGAGTGTGCACTGCCGTGAAGGACAAATAGCAGAAAAAGGGCTGCTCATCAGTTGATTCGATAAAATTACACGCTTGGTCGGCGAAGATATCGGTGAGGTACCCCTCTGGTTGAACCTGCTGGTGGTTATGGAAAAGGGCCTGATGATGATCCTTGCTGTCACTCCTCTCTGAGAAAAAGTAGGGTCGGCTCCCTGCAAGCACACCGTAGAATTCATCAAAACCTCGATTGTTAGGATGATATTCAGATCTGGAGCCGAGATGCCATTTGCCGAACAAGCCAGTTCTGTAGCCCTGAGCGCGTAGGGCATCACCCAGGGTGTTCTCGGCGATATCAAGTCCAAAACCTGGTTCCAGATTCCCTTCAAAACCATATCGTTGCTGGTAGCGACCGGTTAACAATCCTGCTCTTGAGGGTGCGCATACTGAGGCGGTTACATAGGCTTCGCTGAAGATAGCTCCTGACTCAGCCAGGTAATCAATATTCGGAGTCAGGATCTGGTTGTTGCCCATAAATCCGAAGTCACTGTACCCGGCATCATCTGAAAGAATGAGAAGGATGTTCGGCTGTTTGTCAGCCTGGGTACAGGACAAAATGGGATGCATGAGTAGAGTTGCCGATGAGGCACCCAGCATGTTCAGAAATTGACGACGGGTCATTTGTGGTTGGGTCATAGCGGGATCAGATCCTTTTGTGTCAAGCCTTTATCAGAATTCATTTGATCGATAACAGGATGCCAGCGTATTCGTTTGGCATTGTTCGCTGAGCATTGTGACCAGTGGGCAGCTCATGGTAATCCCATCCTCTTGCCTTGGCTCTTTCGGCGTACTTGCTGAATGCATCAGTAGTACTACCAGGTTCAATCGTGAGGATATATGTCCCGGGAATTTGGTCAGCATCAGGATTTTGTAGCTTGATACTCTGCTGAAACGTAGCCAGTGGGTGGGGTACATCTTTCCCCCAATCCGGCCAGTACGGCGGGATCTTCCAGCCTTCGCCAAGAGAATCCGCGTAATCAAGCATTCGATCAACCCGCTCCTGTGGCATCAGATCGAATACACTCTCTCCATCGTAGGGCAGCATGGCATCCAGGTAAACCAGATGTTTGATGCGCTCAGGAGTTGTGTGGGCCACTCCCGTGATCACCATTCCACCGTAGCTGTGTCCTATGAGCACAATATCCGACAAATCTTCGTATTGAAGGACATTCACGATGTCAAGGATATGGGTATCAAGATCCACGTCTGGATTACTCAAGTGGACGCGTTCACCCAATCCAGTCAGTGTGGGTCTATAAACCTTGTGTCCCTTCGCTTCAAGAAGACTTTCCATGGCCTTATAATCCCATCCACCACCCCAGGCACCATGTACAAACACAAAGGTGGATACATTCGGCTCCTGCTCACTCGGTTGCCAACAACCAAGTAAAAGAAGATTCAGGATCAGGAAAGCACATCGATTCAACACCATACGAGCACCTATATTTTTTCTATTGGTTTGTCCCATCAATTCTATCCTTTGCCCAATCGGCCATTATTTTCTTGTAACGTGCCACCACCCTTGGATCTTCAGGAATTGCTCCTCTGTCACCCGTGGTGGTGATCCAGTTTTCCAGAATAGTCCTGAATTCCTGCAAAGTGGATTTGTATTCAGGATTTGATGCCAGATTGTTCAATTCGTACGGATCAGCACGCAGGTCGTAGAGCTCTTCCCCAGGTTTGGAGGCCGCCATGAATAGCGCTTGTTCGCTTGTCAGCTGATTGCTTGCATATAGACGATGCATTAGTCTCAGCACTGGGTAATAAGCGTCCTTGTAGCGATTGTACTGCGTGTAAGGTCTCTCCGGATGAAAATTCCGGATGTATTTGAATTGCTTTGTTCGAACGCAACGAATACGGTCTTCAGTCTCATCACAGCGATCGCGGGCCGCTATGATGTGATCTCGCTTTGTTGCAGCCGGTCCGAGAAAACTGACACCTTCAAGATGATCCGGCTTAGTGCCTCCGATCAGATCCAGGCAAGTGGGAGCGAGATCTATGGCGCTCACGAGATCATCGTCGGTCGCTTTTGAAGCCAGTGAGCCTGGCCATCTTACGATAAGAGGTATGTGGATACCTCCATCATACAACCACTGTTTCCCCCTGACATGATTGCGTCCGTGATCACCGAAGAAGAACACAATGGTATTGTCTGCCAATTGTTCATTTTCCAGTCTTTTCAGCACTTGACCGACCTTTTGATCCAGGATCTCGATCGTTGACAAGTACTCGGCCCAGTCGAGTCGCGTGATCTCGTGATCTGGATAATAGGGCGGGATGTCCAACAGCGATGGATCAACCGTGAGTTCCTTTGCACGATTTCCCATTCGGTGAACTTCGCTGAAATTGATCTGGGCGAAGAAGGGTTGATCAGGATCCCGCTGGCTCCAATCTGTGCCGTCAAATGGGATCCGGGGGGAAGTGAAATTCCAGTCTGTCTTCCCAGGCTTTCCATAGTCCAACCCATGGCAGTTTGAAGTGAAATATCCTTCACGACGAAAATATTCAGTGATCACATTGTATGGGTCTGGCAATGTATAGGCATCCTCTTCATCGCGATGACTGCGGTGGTGGTGGGCATCGATGGAAGTTTGATACATTCCTGTCATCAGTGCCGATCTGGAAGGTGAACATACTGGGGCGGTGGTAAAGGCGTTTGTGTAGCGCACACCTTGCTCTGCCAGTTTGTCGAGGTTAGGCGTTTTAACCTCTCTTGTACCGTAACAACCCAGATCCGGCCCCAAATCTTCAGCGATGAGCCAAAGAATATTCGGCCTGCTATCTGAGGCACAACTCAAAAGGATATTGGCTGGTAGCATGGCAGCCAGAGAAGCCTTGCCGCAACTCTCCAGAAAATGCCTCCGAGTGATTTCTGACTTATCTTTCTTCAAAACATTCGTCCAATCATCGTCTCCCTTTCAATTATCTATTGCCTCTGATGAGCTCCGATATCTGGATTGATATCTGTGGGGACCTCATTTCCCCATAAATTTAGACCACCGGTGTCATCCAGGGTAACCCTGCGGCAATGCATGGAGCGTTTTCGGTTAACTGGTAGCCTGTCAAGCTTTCACAGCCATCCGCCCCTTCACCTGCTGCTGTGGCATGTTGAGATGGTCTCCCATTTCCTGACAAAAAACCAAAATTATCGGGGACCTCCTCAGATCAGAATACTTCATACATTTGCTCCGGGAGAACGCAGAGTTTAATATATTCGTTCTCAAGATACAGGGCTTGGTAGGTCTTCTCTACACGCTCGTTGGTGATGTTGTCCTCCAGCGCATATGGATATATATAGCGACTAGCCCCCTGATAGGACTGATTGCGGAAGAACATGGGATTTTTATCAGGAGCTTTGACTACATAGGTTGGGAGGGTCAGTGCTTCGGACCAGATCTTGACTCCATTTTCGACCTGATCAGACTGGCAGCCAATCAGGACCGCGATTAATAATACCGTAGAAAGATCCAATCTCAGCTTCATTTTCTACCTTTCCGCCTGGAGTTGCTCATTCCACTGGCGATCCCATCTTGGACCCAATTTTCGACAGACCCGTCATTTCCGTGAGAATGTCCCTGTGCCTGGTTTTTACTTCGGTATAGCGATCATCGCCAGCCAGGTTATACCATTCGAATGGATCGTTATCATGGTCGTAGAGCTCCTCCAGTCCGTTGTTGTAGAGGATGTAACGGTACTTCCTGGTCCTCACAGACCAATGCTGACAGGCAGGATCCACATATTGTTCGGGAGTGAGCTCCACCACCGCATCCTCATCGGCATGCACCATGGTCAAAGCCGCTTCGGGTCCTTCCCATCGCCCGGCGGCAGGCGCTTCAAGAAGACTCCTGACACTGTGTCCATCCAGTGGGGCTCCCTGTTGGTTCTTCCGTGTATCTCCCTCAAGCCCGCATAGATCCACCAGAGTTGGATAAAGATCTATCAGCGATATCGGTCTATCAGCAATCTTCCCTGGTGTCGAAACACCGGGGGCTCGTACGATGAAGGGAATCCGACAACTCTCCTCCCACAGACTATTTTTGAAGAGATAGTCCTTCTCACCCATGTTCCAACCATGATCGCTGGTGACGATGACGATGGTGTTGTCACTCGCTGGACTGTTGTTAACTGCTTCGATCACCTGGCCGACACAGTCATCCACGGCTGCCACGCTGGCCAGATATGCCTGGGTAAATGCCCTTAAGCCGGCTTCATCATCCTGAAAGGACTTCTTGAGCAGTCGGTAATAGCGTAAACCTTTTTGATTCTCTGTAAACAGATCAGCAAAGTGGGTATCTTCTGCATCTCCGGTCTTGATCACAGGCACTTCCACCGACTCCTCAGGGTACATGTCAAAATAGCGCTGGGGTACATGCAGCGGTGTATGTGGCCGAATGAATCCTACACCAAGAAAGAAGGGTTGTTCTGAGTCAGATGAACCCAGTACCTTGATCTTCTCAGTCGCCCAATCTGCGTTACGTTCATCGGGTGTAGGATCACGGTTTTCCGCATTTACATAGCGATATTTCTCGACTTTATTCCAGCGTCCAGTGATCCACCCACTGCTCTCATCGTCATCCGCTGCAAAGGGTACGTCGGACAGAGGTGCGAAAGAGCCATCGACAACTCCGATGCTGTTGAAAGGTTCTGGTACTGAAGGATGTGCCACACGGTTCTCTCCATCAAACACGAATGGGCCATAATCAGCTTTGTGACCAAAGTGATCCCAGTCTTCTCCCCTGTGATGATGCATTATTTTCCCGGAACCCACTACGAGGTATCCGTTTTCCTTGAAATATTCCATCATGGTTTTGGAGTTCTTCAGAACCGGATTCTCGTACCACTTGTCCCAGAAAAGATTTCTGGAAGTATGGGGGTAAATACCGGTGAGGAAACTTGCGCGGGATGGTGCGCAGACAGGGTTATTGCTGTAAGCATGGTTGAACGATACCGCGCTACTGGCGAACCGCTCGATATGTGGAGTTCTTGCCTGGGGATGTCCCCCCATGCCTGACACATAGTCATTCAGATCATCACAAATAATCAGGACAACGTTAGGTCTCTTACGCCTATCCATGAGACAGCTGGGAAATCCTGATGATAATGCTAACGTAGAGACTCCTGCCAAACCCAGCTTTTTTAGGAACTCACGTCGGGTTGTCATTTTGAAAACCCCCAATGCTTAGAAGGCCGAGTTGTGTTACGTCTCAACCATTATTCATGTTATCTGTCACTATATTGAATTATCATCGAAATTATATTCCCCCTCAGCCGATCATTGAGCACCACACTCAAATTCGAACGCCAAGATGGTTCAAAGAGTGTGAGCATTCCTGTCCTGACTCTTGTATTGCAAACGTTTGCATATATTAAGAGATCATCAATGATTGTGCAACACAAAAAATCCTTTAACCAGGCCATGATAATTTCTAACCATCACATTTCTCTTCGAACTGCAATAATTTTTCTACATACTCATTATATGTCGATGCTGTAGACATGTTCTACTTATATATCTATATTCTTCATATATTTAGACATGTTCAAGTTACATGTCGATGCCGTAGACATGTTCTACTTACACATCTATATTCTTCATACATTTAGACATGTAGTGCGAAGGGGATATAGTGCTAGTGTGAAAGGAGTTCGAAAAGGCCGGTATTGAGATAGAGGAATTCCTTACCTACTCGCTGACTTTTCAAGAGATGAACAGACTCAAGTTCCTTTAAGTACATGGAAGCAGTCTCCCTTTTTGCAATATCCTTGTCCATCAAATGCTGTATTTTTGTGTAGGGACGTTCAAATAGAAGCTCAATCAACTCCTTTGAGAAGACTTTGCTTGGGAGTAGATCTCTTGCCTTATCGACGGTTGTATCCATTAATTCTTTGATAGCAAGAATCTTATCCCTTGAATAGATGGCTGTCTCTTCAATACCGTTTAGCATGTACAGAATCCAGGGTTCCCACTCCTGATTTGATGTTATTCCTCTCAGCAATCTGTAATAATCATTTTTATTCTCTATGATGAACTTACTAAGATATAGAACTGGATAATCCAATAATCCATGGAGTGTCAAATAAAGCAAATTGAGAATCCGTCCAGTACGACCATTTCCATCCATAAATGGATGTATCGCTTCAAATTGGTAGTGCAACAGCGGCAATTTGATAAGTGGATCGAGTCCATCCTCCTCGTGAATGTATTTTTCCAAATCGCCAAGCATATCCCTGATCCTGCTTTCACCTTCTGGAGGGGTGTAAAGAACTTCACCTTTAGACGCATTGACAATCTTGGTCTCCGGCGTGTTTCGTATTCCAGCTTTATTCTGTTTTAATATGCGAACACATTCGATGAATAAATTTGTGCTTAAAACAGGGCGCTGTTCTAGCTGGTTATACCCATACCAAAGTGCTTCACGGTATCGAAGAACTTCTTTGGTTGCTGAATCTACTTGTTTCGTATTTGCACTAAATGCTTTGTAAACAGCATCTGCTGTCGTAATAATATTTTCAATTTCAGTACTAGCTCTGGCTTCCTGGAGGATGAGTGAGTCAATAAGGATAGCTTGATTTGGAATCACTCTTCCAACACCTTTTAGCTCGGCAACAGCCCTTGCAACAGGAGTAGTCCGCTGTAGAACCTTATTCGTAGCCACATTCTTCAGCGGGGGAAGTGGGGGTAGGTTATTGAATGGAATATCTGGGTCAAACTGTGGCATTTTTCATTCTCCTAATCCTGATTGATTGAAGAAAGATATCCCGTAACGGTGTCTTCTGAAAGAGAATATGTCGATATTATATCATTTTATAGATATGTAAATGGACGAAATCCGTATCGGCTAATTGTAAATATCGGCTTCGGCTATATTAAAATACGTGATACTCGAAAGACTATTAGCTCCCAAGTGGGACATGTCTTCGGCGGCGGCATGTTGTCAGAACGTGTCGCTATTTCATCATTTTGACGATACGTTTTCTCTCAGGGTGAGTCTATTGGGTCTCAAAAACGGTGTCTCATAATCGGCGGTATATAAAGACCCGGGGCTGGAAACACAGCTATAGGTTAATATCTATATACCTCCTACCCCTTCATGACAGATAGATTTTCCATTCCTATATCGAAAATCGTCTCAAAAACGTATCAGAATCGAATGGGATGAAAATGGAGTCTCATAAATCCCGGTTATGGTGACAAGTAAATACTGAATAGCCTCCACCATGACAAAGGTAAAAACAATCAACTCACTTGAAAATTACAGACTTTCAGGCTGCCTAATCCCTCAGCAACCTAACAGCAAACCCGTACCTCTTATTGAGGAAGCTCCTGGTGACAACTGAATAGTTGTTTGCCAGGTAACGGGGCCACGCGTAGGTACTACTGTACTCAGTAGCGGACCAAAAGAAACCGAGGTCGCCCATACCGACGCTAATACCATAGAGATAATGGCGGTGACCACCAGGCAGCGCAGTGAAACCTGATGTGCCAAACTCTGAGTTATTTTCTAAGGCTCCACTACTCCATAAATCTGCATTTCCCGCCAGCTTACTACCCTCATTGGTACCGCGATACCCTGCGTCATCTGCCTCGCTCTGGCTCATTCCCAGAGCCATCTCCAATTCTTTCCATTCGGCATCGGTGGGAACGTGCCAGCCTTCTGGGGCTATATTGTGGGCATCTGTAACAGCATACCAGTTATACAGCGCTCCATAGGTGTCACTATTACCACTGCTATTATCGTAGATACAATAGGCTTCCGTTGACAAACTAGCCCAAGCATGATTATCAGTTACATGGGTAATTGATGTGCCGTCACGATATTTTGTCACTTTCAGATTCTCTGCCATCCACCATTGAGTTCCTATTTTTATAATAGGATAGATGTTCCCATCTATGTCTACAAGTGAAGAATCCAGAAAGAAAATGCTGTCAACGGATGAAATGTCATAAGAAAATAATCGGCCATTTTCATGTTTGATAACTACTTGTTTTTCTTGTGCAATTGAGAACATAGAAAGACTTAAAGTTAAGAGTATGTACCGAAATGCAAAAGACATCTAGCTCTCCCTATTTTACTAGAAGTAATTTGATTAATTGCGAATAATTACCAGACTTGATCCGACAGAAATACACGCCAGCAGAATAATCTGAGGCATTGAATATGATCTCATAACCACCGGCAACTTGTTGTTCATCAACTAACACTTCCACTTCTCTGCCCAGCATATCGTAGATGATTAATTGGGTCAAGCCATCACTCATGAGCTCATAACGAATAGTGGTCGTGGGATTAAAGGGATTGGGATAATTATTGTAAAGCCTGTACTCGAACGGTGATTGAGGATCATCACCAGTAACTGATACTTCAGGACTGTACTCATAACTCCCACTATAGTCCAACTGCTTCAGCCGGTACTTCAACTCTCTTAAAAGACCAACCCCTCCATCGGTAAATGAATACTCAGAAGTGGTGGTGATACTGCCATTCCCTTCCACAAAACCAATCCTGGTCCAGTCTTTGGTACCGGCATGCTTACGTTCGACTTCAAAACCATAATTCTCTACTTCTGAGGTGGTCTCCCACTTAAGGATAATATCCTGTTTGTCTCTCGATGCAGTAAAGCTCACCAACTCCACGGGTAGTGAGGCATCACCTCTGGATGAAGTTTCGAAGAGCATCTTGACCACATCGTCCACGTTTCTTGTATTTGTGGAACCGCTGGTCTTTACAAAGTTTATCTCTGAGCCATTTGAACTGAACGTGATCTTGGAGATGTCGTCTAACTCGGCATGTTCATAGCCCGAAACAAACTCAACATTCAGATAGTCCGTACCCCATAGTTGTGAAATGATCAGGATGAATAGTATGCTTACTTTTCCCAAGTCCCCTCCAGCGTTAGCATATACCAATTTCTGTGAAAGAAGAAGATAATTGCTTTGGGCACTGATACAAGATTGAATGATGATGGGTTGTGGGGCATTAGAAGCAATGGTCACGATTTAAGCTGCAATCCCGATACACCTGCCAGGGTCGTGGTCTACTAGTTGCTTCAGTCTATGTTTCACTGGTTATTATCGACGCTTCATTGGTCCACAATCCAAAGGGTAAAACAGCTTCATTCGGGAGAGTTAACCCGACCACTACATGGGACTATAATCCCTCGTACAGACCTATAATTACTGCTCATCCAGTGCACACGACATTTCGCACATGCTTGTATCATACTATTTATACACGGTTTACACGCCCTTGGTAAGAGACTGAAAATCCCTCGGCTATGTTGGCTACTACAAAACCACTGAATTCTGCACATTCTCTACATGACAAAGAGATTCTAAACGCCCCATTTAGTCTCAAAAACGGTGTCTCATAATTAAGGCCCTATTTTGCAGTCTCATAATCGGCGGTTATTGAACACTATTGCATCACCAATTGCACAAGCTGTTTCTGGGCTAACTGTAATTGGCTGTGGGATATAGTGTTACGGGATACCGCCAAGGGATTGGGAATCCCTAAGCCCTAATTCTACCTACGGGACTTCTGATATCTG
>CAZVSF010000030.1:18681-20167 GCA_964630195.1 uncultured Lentisphaeria bacterium | reverse complement strand
GACAACAGAGCCGGTTGTGTACACAACCGGCTCCTAATGTCTGAATTGGATACTATTTACATTCCCTTAAACAAATTGATCAGGTCAACAACGCGGTTTGAATAGCCCCATTCGTTGTCATACCAATTCAATGTTTTAACAATACGATTCCCAACGACCCGTGTATACGCTACATCGTAAATGGAGGAGTAAGGATTTCCGATGATATCTGACGATACCAGATGCGCTTCACTATATTGTAGAACATGCTTGAGACGTTCGGTCTTGCTTGCCTCAAGTACAGCTGCATTGACATCATCAACGGTTACGTTGCGACTTAATTCAACGATCAGATCCACAACAGAACCATCAGCAACAGGTACACGCGCTGCGATTCCATCAAGCTTACCCTTGAGTTCAGGAAGAACCTTTCCCACTGCCCGAGCGGCGCCTGTGGTCGTGGGGATGATGTTTTCAGCTGCAGCACGGCTACGACGCCAATCTGAGTGAGGAACATCTGCAAGACGTTGATCATTGGTATAGGCGTGGGTAGTTGTCATGACACCTTCAACAATCCCGAAAGCGTCATTCAGAACCTTAGCCATAGGAGCTAAGCAGTTGGTTGTACAACTGGCGTTAGATACGATTTTATGCTCAGGTTTTAATCCGTCTTCATTGACACCCAGCACCACCGTGTAATCCACATCATCCTTGGAAGGAACGGTCAGAATGACTCGTTTTGCACCGGCCGTCAAGTGTGGGGTCAATGCTTCTTTGGTTCTAAAAACACCTGTTGCCTCGATAACAACATCAATATCCAGTTCTTTCCAGGGTAAATCGGCGGGATTACGTTCACTGATCATTTTAACGGTGTCATTTGCAGTATGCAGGACATCACCTTTAAAATGAACCGTTTCATCACCAAATCCACCCATGACCGTATCATACTTTAACAGGTATGCCAGGGCCTCTCGCTCGAAAAGATCATTGATGGCAACAACATTTATATCTTCACGCTTATCTAAAATACGAAATACGGAACGACCGATACGACCGAATCCATTAATTGCTACTCTCATGCAGCACCTCCTTCTACCCCGAGCTTGCCATAAGCAAGGGCCAGATCAAGTAAACGACCTGCCTGGCCGAGGCTATTATCATACCAACTCAGTGTCTTGATCATACGTTTGCTCGATTTCATGGTACCTTTGGTATCAAATAGCAAACTATGGGCATTGCCAATTACATCACTGGATACAATTGGATCTTCAGTAATTTCAATATACCCGCTGAGGGTGCCAGCAGCCTTACGCATCGCATCGTTCACTTCTTCGATCGTTGTTTCAGCTTTGCTTAAAACGCAGGTCAGGTCAAGGAGTGATCCCATCGGGACGGGGACATTCAAGGCTGAACCTTCAATTTTACCCTTGAAGCGCGGTAAGATATGCTCCATCCAGTATGGACTGATATTCACATTGGGGATAATATTTTCAGCAGCGGAACGACT
>CAZVSF010000030.1:0-18581 GCA_964630195.1 uncultured Lentisphaeria bacterium | reverse complement strand
ATGGGCCTGCATTGCTTCCCTTGTGCGATATTTATGCGTGGAGTCAATAACCACATCCACATCAAAAGCATCCCACGGAACGTCTTTGGGTTCTACGCCATGGATGATCCGGGCTCTCTGATCACCAACAACCAGGAAATTACCTTCAAGTTTGGCATCCACTGGATCTCTTCCATCATTTTTTAGCAAGTAATGTAGAATATCTGAGCGTCCGATATCACTAATTGCCACAACTTCCATCTCAGGCCGGTCCAGGCTCAAACGATAGACATCTCTACCGATTTCACCAAAACCCATCAGCCCGACTTTAATCTTACTCATTGATCGTGCCTCCGTTTCGGTCCCATTTCAAATGAGAGCGATTGTTAAAGGTTATATATGCCTGCAATTTCAATTCTATTTAACATGTATAATAGGTTCATGATCTTCACTGAGAAGATCATCAAGATTATATATTTCACCGTGGAGCATACCTGTTATGACTGGATTCATGTCAAGCTCGTAGCGCTGGCCAAAAAGCGTGAGATCCAGAATGATGTAATTCAAAGCTATTGCTACAATAGCGGAGTTTCTGGTCCAGGCAACTTTATTGGTAGGCAACATTTCAACACCTCCCAAAAGCGCTGAATCATGATCCACTACAAGTAATATTTTACTGCTCCAGACATCCTCAAGACGACGACTGTTCAGGTTGTATGCGTAAACAGTTCCGACATCTACAGGTAGATCACAGAATGAGAATATGACGATATCCACACCCCGTTTTTGAGCCGCAACCAGATCTGCGTGCAGTTTGTTATATTCGGTGAGCCAAATTGATAGATATATTGATTTCTCTGCATTTTTGATCATATGCTTCGCTCGGTCTATCATACTATCGTAGCCACGAATATTCCATAGATCACCGACTTCAAGATCAGTATTCACATTTTTCAGAGAATCCTTGAGCGTATCCAGATTGGTGGTAAAATTATTCTCCAACACATTGAATAGATGATCTGGAGGCAATGGGATGTACCTCGTGGGATTTGAGTCCACGCAACTCACCATGCCGGTTGTTTCAAGACGTTTCAGGATTTCATAAATTGCAGATCTGGGGATTCCAGATTTGCCGCTGATTTCATACCCTGTTGCTGGATTATTCTGTAAAAGACTGAGATATGTTTTTGCTTCGTTGGATGTAAATCCGAATGATTTAAGGGCAGGAAGTAGCTTGTCATTCATTGGCGTGTCTCACTTCTTAGTTACGCTTAATATATCCGTCAATCAGGGCGTACATAGTATTTTTTAAACCCATTAAATATTTTCTTCAAAAAAGCTGATTCATTCATTTTCCTTTTCATCAGACTAGCCGATACAATACATTGCCGCCCATGAAAAAATTCACTCATCTCATCACTAATTATCCCAAAAGCATCATATTTGTCAATCTGATGGTGATAGCCTTATTAACATTACCCATATATAAGATCCACATCAACCCCGATCTTCAGGCTCTGATCCCGGCTGACGACCCCGATGTTATCCGAATGGAAGAGCTTGAAGAGGAATTCGGTGGTTTGGATGTCATTCTGATCAGCTACCATTCTGATGACATCTTTGCCCGGGATGGATTGGAGATGTTGGATAAGCTTAGTGATGATCTTGAGGCAGTTCCAGAGATCGATCACATAATCAGCTTGACCAATTATGAATCCATCTTCAGTGATGATGAATCCATGATGGTGGATAAATTCATTCAAGCATTTCCAGCTGGTCAACATGAAAGTGACTCGTTGGCTAACCGTGCTATCGCAGATCCTATGCTCGGTCGTCTGCTTGTGTCGGATGACCGTCAATATACGGCAATTATAATTTATCCTGATGCTGACACTGATGAAGTCAAAACTGTAGATGCTATCCAGAAGTCGTTACTCCCCTATCAACAGGAAAATCATGATCTGAAGCTAGGTGGCATGCCAGTGATCCGCTCGCAAATATCTGATGACATTGGTCACGATACATCCACCTTCATTCCTGCAGGCATGCTGCTCATCGCCGTTTTACTATATTTTAGTTTTCGCTCCCGCCGTGGTGTGGTGCTTCCCCTCCTGGTTGTGCTCCTGTCAATTCTGGGGACTTTGGGGCTGATGGCCTGGATGGGGCTCATGCTCTCTGTCATCTCTAGTATCATGCCCATCATGTTGATTGCGGTAGCCAGCGCATATGGTATTCATATTATCACCCGATATTTTGAAGATTGTGCTGAACTACCAAAAGACGCCAGCAATAAAGAAGTGGTGACCAGTGTGATTGAGCATATGCTGAGACCCTTGTTCCTGGCAGGTCTTACAACAGTTATCGGATTCTTATCCCTATTATCTCACATCTTGCCAGCTTCTCGTGAAGTCGGGGTATTAACCGCCTTTGGGGTAGCGCTGGCATTTGCTATTTCCATTACCTTCATTCCTGCAGTGCTGGTGTTGACCAAAAAACCCAGCGCGGACAGACAGGATAAGAACACAGCAAATCGATTGCTGTCAAGGATTTTGGTCAGAATCGGTCGATTCGTATTCCATCATCGTTTTGCCATATATGCTGTGTTTGGACTGATCGTCATCATCGCAGCGTTTGGCATTCCAAAAGTTGAGCTGGACAGTAATCCACTCAATTATTACGGTCCAGAATCCAGTGTCCGGGTGATCAACAACATCATCGAAGAGCGCTTTGGCGGGAGTACCACCATGTCGGTGGTCATAGAGGGAGATATTAAATCTCCTGAAGTTCTAAATCAGATCGATCAAGTTCAAAATTTTCTGGCGGATCGTGAAGGA
Organism: uncultured Lentisphaeria bacterium; assembly: GCA_964630195.1. Lineage (GTDB taxonomy): Bacteria > Fidelibacterota > UBA8477 > UBA8477 > JABMPR01 > JABMPR01. The sequence goes on along the minus strand of CAZVSF010000030.1, from coordinate 15,768 downwards.
ATCGGCTACACACTGGCCATAACTGATTTTGTAAAATTGATGAACCAGTCTATGAATGGCGGGGATCCTGCTTATTACAAAATTCCAGAATCCAGACAGCTGGTTTCACAATATCTGCTCTTGTACTCATGGGAGTCCAGCGATGGGTATCTTGATTCTTATGTCGATTATGACTATCGCACTGCCCAGATCGTGATTCGCTTAAACACCATGGATGTATATTACATGGTTGATCTTCAGGAGGAACTCAATCAATACCTGAATGCAAATATTCAGGTGGATAACACTCCCAAGAGTGAGGGTTACGCTGTCCTATTGGGCAATTTGATGCCCATGATGGTAAAGGGCCAGATCCGCAGCCTTGTTTTGTCTGTCATACTGGCCGCCCTGGTAACAGGTCTTGTGTTCAGGTCATTATCAGCAGCACTTATCAGTGCCATGCCCCTTGCATTCGCTATTGCTGTGGTCTTTGGATTGATGGGCTACCTGGGAATATATCTCAATACGGCAACATCCATGCTCAGCTCCATCATGATTGGAATTGGTATAGATTATACCATACACTTCTTGTTTCGTTTCAGGACAGAGATCAGGAATGGGCTTGCGGATGAGGAAGCCATTGTTAAAACGCTGAGCACGACGGGTCAAGGGATCATCATAAATGGTTTTTCTGTGATGATGGGCTTTGCGGTTTGCATGCTATCCACTTTTATTCCCATCTTTTTCTTTGGGTGGCTCATTTCAGTCTCAATTTTTATGTGTTTGATAGCAGCTCTTACACTCCTCCCACTTGTCCTCATCCTCGCTCGTCCAAAATTTATTTTCCATAGATAAATTGTATAATTCTTGTTTGCATGGCGGATATTTTTTTCTACATTGGAAACGTATGAAACTTAAATCGTTTCCATCGGACCCGAACACAAACACACCTGAACTTCAGATTCTGGAGCATGGTCTGGATCTTATTTTTCGAGATGGTGTTCGAGGTTTTACGGTCGAAACCCTGGCCAAAGACCTGGTCATGAGCAAAAAAACCATCTACAAGTATTTTCCAACCAAAGAAAATCTACTCCAGAAGATCTTTCAATATATAACAACTCTGATTGCCCGGAATTTCCAGAAAGTAATGAAAGAAGAATTGAATTCGCTTGATAAATTTGAGCTTTTGGTCGATCAAGTCATTAAAACACTCAATCGGGTATCGCTGACCCGCATTGTGGAACTCAAAGCCAGATATCCCCTGATTTGGAAGCAAATTGAACAATTTCGTCTGGAGCGCAGGGAAGATTTCCTCACAATATTTATTCAGGCGAAGCAGGAAGGTTATGTTCGACCAGATGTTGATCTGGAACTCACGGCTACGCTCTTTATGAACATCATTAACGATGTATTCCAGCCAGAATTCTTTGTCAAGAATCAATTAAACCCAAACGAAGTTCTCATCGGATTCAGAAACATATTTTTGAGAGGGATTATCACTCCAACCGGTTTAAAACATATAGAGGATAAATTATGAAACAGTGGTACATCAATCAGTCAGTTAAGCATCCGATACGCAGTATCATTCTCTCCGTACTTATTACCCTGCTTATGGGAACAGGGATACAACATTTTGTCATAGAAGACGATTTTATGAAAATGCTGCCCCAGGATATCCCGTCCATGGTCACATGGAATGAGCTCAAGGACGAATTTGGAAGTACGAATCTCATATTTCTAGGGTTCGGGAATCGAGGAGTCGATGCCCTCAATCCTAAAAGTCTAGCCACCTTATGGGATCTTTCCCATGAATTGGAAGAAGTGGAAGATGTTGACGAAATCATGTGTATTGCAACCACGGATAAAATGGAAAGTCTTGATGGTTTCCTGGAAGTCTCCCAGATGCAGGAATATCGGGATCTGAATGAGGATGAGATTGCTGATTTAAGACAATATCTAAATGAGAATCCAAAGATAAAGACCCGGAGCTTGAGCTCGAAAGGTGATTACTTTAATGTTATTGTGCGCCCCCTGGTCGGAGCTAAAGGCGATCTCCTGGTACACAATCTAGGGAAAGTCGCTGACACATATCTTGGTGACTATGATGTCCATTGGGGGGGCCAGGCATATCTCACTGGGGCACTTCCTGCCCTGATCAGAGTAGACGTCATGAGTCTTATGCGTGCCGGCCTAATCGGAATGCTGCTTATTCTCCTGTTTAGTTTTCGTAACGTATCAGCAGTTATATCCGTACTCATCACCATATTGATGTCCATGGTGTTCATGATAGGCTTCAATGGTTGGATGTTCTATCTGACCGGATCAGATTCTTTTCTGTTTGGTATTCTGAATACATCGATGCCCATCATCCTATTGACGATTGCTAATTCGTATGGCGTCCATGTCATCACCAAGTTTTTTAGAAAAATGCGCAGCAACAAGGATGCAAAAGCCGCTGTTGATGCAAGTTTAAGTTCCCTCCTACTCCCCATCTTTCTGGCCGCAGCAACCACTATCGCTGCCTTTCTCTGTATGGTGTTTGCCCCCCTGGAATCCTTATTGGGCTATGGCGTATCCATCTCCGCCGGAATCGTCTGGGCCTGGATTCTTTCCACTCTATTTCTCCCCTCCATTCTGGTATTAAAAAAATGGAATCCAAAATCCAGCGCCGTATCAAATGCCAGCCATTTTGAAAGATTTGTCATCGCTTTTGGAGAGCATGTGATCAAGCGCCCCAAAGCCATATTGATCGGTGGTACCCTGGTGGTGATCATTGGAGCTCTGGGTATATTCAAACTAAATATTGAAGTCAATATGAAATCATTTTTTAAACCAGATAACCCCATACGACAAAGTCTGGATTTCATGGATGAGGAAATGACTGGCACCATGGATCTACAGCTACTAATCAATGCTGATTTGAAGTCTCCAGAGGTGCTTAAAAAGATTGAGAGCATTCAAGAGTTCATGGAACAGCATCCATCGGTGAGTCTTTCCATTTCAATTGCCGATATTATCAAACAGATGCATCGTATGATCAATGATAATGACCCTGCATTTGAAACCATTCCTGATTCCCGAGACAAGGTGAATAATCTGTTTACCATGTATTCCATGTCGGGAGATCCCGATGACTTCAGTTCCCTGGTTGACTATGACTACAAGAAGGGTCTGGCCACCTCAATGATGCGGGCGATCTCTACCAAGGAAGTTGTCAAGTTGGTTGATGAAATTGAATCATTCCTCCAGCAAGGTCACTACAGTGATCTCAATATTACCATCACTGGCATGCTGATAGTGTTCAGAGATCTGGTGGGACTGATCATCCGGAGCTCATTTATCAGCATTTTCGCCTCGATTCTTATCATTGCATTGATTGCAGCCTACTTCTTTAAGCACTGGATCTGGGGTCTCCTGGCAGTTGTCCCCTTAAGTTCAGCCGTTATCTTGAATTTTGGACTGATGGGTATTTTTGGGGTTGACCTAAACCACGTGACTGCATTACTATCAGCCATCATTATTGGAGTCGGTGTAGATTTTGCCATTCACTATATCAGCCAGTTCAGGACACATTTAAAGCGATACGGCGTTGAAGGAAACCTCAGTGCTGAAACCATGCGGGATGTTGGATTCCCAGTTATTCTTGATGCTGCATCAAATATGGCTTTCGGGGCACTCTTGTTTTCTGAATTTGTACCCATGAAACATATGGGTGGCCTCATGGTTTTCGCCATGGTTTCAACATCCGTGGCAACCTTGACGCTCTTGGCAGTCCTGTTGGAAGTAAGCAAACATTTTCTGGCACGGGTGGAAGGTGTCCAGGTACCAGCACAATTATAATTAATGAACAAGAGGATATTAAAATGAAAAGAATGAATTCACTCCTGAGCCTGGGTTTAGTTCTCACCCTGCCTTTAGGACTATTTGCACAGACCGGCCACGAAATTGCCAAAGCCATCGAAGATAAGGCATCGCCAAAGGATATGAAATCCACCATGACCATGACGCTGACCAACAAACAGGGCAAAACCAGAGAATCGACCATTCGCTCTATCGCAGCAGATGACAACCGCAAACAAATCATCTGGTTCCTGGCACCAGCTGATGACAAAGGTGTTGCCTTTTTAAAAATTGAGCATCTCCATGAGGATGATGAAATGCGCCTTTGGTTACCTGCCTTCAAAAAAGTTCGTCGCATCAGCTCCAAGAAGAAGGCTGATTCCTTTATGGGATCTGATCTGAGCTATGAAGACATGACTTCAAGGGAGTTGGATGAGTACAGCTATAAAATACTTGGAGAAAAGGAACTAAACGGGGTTAACTGTTATATTCTTGAGAGCACGCCCAAAGAAGGAGTCACCAGAACCTATAAAAGATTTGTCTCTTACGTGAGCAAGGCAGACTTGGTCACTATTCTGGACGAAGCATACGATACCAGGGACCATTTATTGAAACGGCGTGAGATGAAATTTCGTCAGTACAATGAATATCAGCTTCCTGTGGAAATATATGTAGAAAACGTCCAGAAAAATACCAACACCCGCCTCGTTTTTGAGGATGTTCAGGTTGACACAGGTGTTAAGTCTGATCTCTTTCAGGAAAAGAATCTTAAAAGAATACCAAGGTGATTCTCTAAATATTGGATAACTGGAATTTAAGGATGATATGATGAAGAAATTAATTGGCACCATTCTATTTATGGCACTGGTTCCTCTGTCGATTTTCGGACAGTTCTATATTTCAGGCGATTTGACGCCTTCAGCCATGCTTAGAATAAGTGATGCTTCTGTCATTAATTTACCCTTTCGCGTCGGGAATCTTTCCGTGGATTATGCGCGGGGTGATTTTGAATTCAAGACCGTTTCTGCCATTGAAACACGGTGGAAAAGACCTGACACTGCTGGAGTTGATTTTGATCTCAGAGAGGCATATCTCATGTGGTATCCCTCTTTTGGAGAAGTGAAATTAGGCAAAATGATCCACGCCTGGGGTGCTGCCGATGCCAACAACCCGACGGATAATCTTAGTCCTTATGACTATTATTATATGTTCCTCACCGGGACAGACAGAAAGCTGGGTTCACTGAGCTTTGCCGCAAAAACCTATCTGGATGATTTTCAATTTGAATTGATCGCCATTCCTGAATTTGAAGCCAATCGCTTTCCGCTGAATGAACCTGACTTTCCCATAAATATTCCCGTTCCTGCTGATGCTAAATACTTTTATCCACAAGATGAATTGGAGCTTGGCGGTAGAGTCCAGTATGCCATGGGGATTGGGGACGTATCTGCCTCATATTTTAAGGGTAATGATCGCTCCTTCTCACCAGCTGGACTGGAAATTGATCTAACGACAATGGCTACCCTTGGTGTGCCCACAATTAGCAGCCACCTCACCTATAGAAAAACCGATGTATTTGGTCTTGATGCGGTACTTTTTCCCGGAAATTGGACCCTACGGGGAGAGTTCGGATATTTCCATACTAAAACCCCAGATATCGACTATGCCATGTCAAAGATTAGCTACGATGCAAATTACCTGCAATCCGTTCTTCAAGTTGAATACACCTTTTCCAATTCACTTCAACTCATGGGACAATTTATCAGTAACAACACGCTGGATGTCACTTCAACAATGGAAAAGGATGTCAATTTCCAGAATGTTGAGTTGATGCTCATGGATAACAGCGATCACACACTGGATCCTTTGCGTGCTCAATTTTCCCAGATGGGTATCCCCGAATTCTCTGCCGGTATGGGTACTCCTTTTGCCTTGATCGCAGATAAGGTTGTTATGCTATCCTCAATGGTCACCCTTCTGGATAACACCCTCGAATTACGCGGAATGATCATGGCAAACCTTGAAGAAACTGGATATATGACCAGTATTGGCTCGGATTATTCCCTCATTGAGGGTCTGAACCTTGAGGCCACTCTAGCTTACTTCATTGGTGGAGATGAGGTGGGCAACCGCTTTAAACAACTAGAGGATTTCTCAAATCTGACCATTGGACTCAGCTACAGTTTCTAGCCACTGAATTCTCTTCACGATGAACAAATTTGATCGCAAATATAAGCGCATCGCCAGGGGAATCTCCCCCCTGGATCTCATTAGCAATTTTGCAGAAGAAGATCTCAGCTGGGATAATTTTTTTACGGAACGAGCCTCCGCCAACTCCAGCGCGCTTTTCCTTGGGAAATATTCTGAAGCTGGTATCAATTTCATTATCGAGCGATTTGGTCTGGATAGACAGGCCAGACATCTGGGAATCCGGCATCTCACTGTAAAGGTCAATACGCAGGACCCTTTTCGTCATCGCCTGACCATCTACAATGGACGACACCGTAACAATGACCACATTGTCATGGATTTTGTGGCAAGATACCAGCATCTGGTTCCCAAAGATATTGAAGATGAAATTGAGTACAATCAACCATTGAAGGTGCTCATGGTTGAATGGCTGCTTCTGCAGAATCCCAAAACAGGTTTTACACAACGTAAACCTCAACTTCCCGGTCAAGAATACCCTGGGTTGGGAATGGGTGATCAACTGCTGGCACTCTTCACGTTGATGGGGCGGCATTTACAAGTAGATGGGATCATCAATGTACCAGAATATTTCCACACGGCTCTTATCTTTAGCAAGCGATTCGTTTTTTTGAGTCCATCGGTTCAAGCGCTGGTACATCAAATATCTCAGGACCTTTGGAAGAAGTACCGGCTGGGTGTAATTGCCTGGGCAAGCGCGACTGAGAGCATCATTAACATCCGGACTGGGCAGCCCCAGATTTGGGAGCCAAGACGTCAAATCATCCCCATTCACAGTCCGCTGCGGCAATACTTTAAATCTGATGCCTACAACAATATTGCCACCGACTTAAAAGAAGAGCCGGTCTTCACCATTGATGAAGAAAAGTTGCTGGACGCCTTCTCCAAAATGAAAGCGCCCCCCTTTAATTTTTAATTTTTTGTATCTATGGCAGGGTTACTACCGATGATTCCCATTGGGTATTCTTTTGGTGGGAATACCCACCCTTTTTATCGTTGGGTAAATATTTCGTGAGCAGAATGGAAGTCAGGATCAAAATGGCGATCAGAACCATCTGGGTCATACCACTTTTCCGTCGTTTTCCCACTCGAAAAGATTTCATAGCCGAAACCAGTTTTCCTTCTCAGCCTTGATCATCAGTCTTTCGGCAATGCTTTTCTCGTAGACATTTTCTGCATAGTATGGAAGATCAGGATCTGGTACTGAAGTCACCACCTTGGTTAAAAGCTCGTAAAAAAGATTTTTATCCTGTGCCTGAGGACAATAATGGAGAGCCATTAAGGTATAATTACCCAGATATTCAGGGGCCATCGCAATCGCCTTATCAAAGGCTTTTTTCATACCAAGGATATTTGTCTCAGTCTCAGGGTCATTTCTCAACAAAGCACCTTTAAACCGATAGTAAGCTCCATAAAAAAAGGTTGAGTCCAGGTCATTAATATGTTCTAATGTGGTCCAGATAACTTCTCTTTGACCCAGTCTTACAACACTACTCTTGGTGGAAAGCCACTGACCATAATTAGCCATGCCCCAGTATAAAGCGTCAATTGAATTATTTCCCAGACCTCTGACAGCTATACTTTCATCTCCCGTTGAAAACAGCAGGTCTCTATAGGTAGAATTTTGTTTTAGAATAGTTTGGCTAACCGCGTAACCTCGCATGAAAAGGCTATCCCTTAGCTGAGCTGAGGAAGTCAGATACTGAGCTTGAAAATAATACGCTCTCGAAAGTTTTGCCCAAAGGTCCAGGGAGTTTGAGTCGCCTTTGGTCAACTCTAAATAAACACCCAACGCGGCTTTGGCATTTGCTGTATCGGCTCTTAGAGACCAAAGGCTATCTGCCGTTTCGAGATTTATGTAGATTGGATTTGTGGTTTCCGTGGTGCTGGGTATCTCTGTGACGGTACACGTGAGCAAGAGGGCAGTTAATCCGATTATAGAAAATGTTTTCAAAACCTGAGCGCCTTCCCCATTAAAAATTATCCCCCGGCTAAAAAATCGGCCAAATATAGCGCACACTATTAAACGATTACAAATGCTGTTTGCATTAATATTTTTGTTTCAAGCCAGCCTATTGTGCCAGGATCAATTCAACCAGGATCACCAGATCCCGCACATCAATTAATCCGTCCAGATTGGTATCTGCTATCTCTACCAGTTCGGGTGCCATTTCATCGTTTGCGACAATTGATTCCAACAGCAATATCGCATCAGATACAGTTAAAAAACCATCGGCTGACAAATCGCCAAGCAGGAATCCGGGTCCCCACCCTAACACGCTGAAATCGTCAAACTTAAATCCATCACCCTGTATGTATTGATCACTCATAAGCTTGAAGCTTAATTGGACGGACGGTGAGCCTGCAAATTGGGAGAGCGACAATTGTTCGTCACTCCACCCATGAGTACCCTGATATCCTGGTTCATCCAGTGGCTGGGCAGAACTGCCATTACCGGCATCCGTGTATTTTCCACTGAGGGCGATCCAATTCTCACCACCATCATCTGATGCCAGAACCTGGCAAAAATCATAATTATTCTCAATGTCCCAGGTAGCAGTAAAACGCAAGACGGGGTTAGCATATCCGCGCAAGTCAACGGCTTCGGTTAGATGCAGCATGGTTGTGGTGGAAGATGGATAGTACCCTGATGGTGAATCACTCATAAAATGATTGATCCCCTCATGATCAGCTTCGATACCCCATGTTGATGAAGTCCACAGTCCCGCTCCCATTTCAAAATCATCATGGAACAGGGTATCTGGTGTGCCAACGATCCATGTGAAGGTATCCACCTGCGTCACATAGCCGGACATTTCAATAGATAAAACAAGCTGTGCCAGTTCACCAGTTTGTGCATTGACATGAAAGCTGAGTCCATCTGCACCATAATCTTGTACGCTCTGGGCTTCGAGACCGGAGATATCAATAAAAGCTTGAGATGGCATAAGACTCGTGTCCGGAGAAACCAGATGCAGAGCTGCTGTCGAATTATGATCTGCCAGCCCTTTATTCTGGATATTCAAAGCGGCTGCAAGCGTATCTCCCGGGTTGATGGATTCATTGAATAGCAGACTAAAACTATTGATGTCTATCCAGCTCCCAGCGCAACCTGCCAGATGAGTATTCATGCTCAGGTTCTCATCAGCCATTTCAAAGGCAAGTTCAGCAGTAGGCCAGAAAGCCCCATCACTGCCAGCACCAACCTCAGGTGTAAAGTTGATTATCCCCAGTTCACCATACATATAATCCACTGCGTCGCCATTGACGGTGTAACCCACCGTTTCTGTGCCAGTGCCATACAAGTAACCATTGTCTGCTACGAGGTCATTTCCCAATTGGGAGTAGATATTATTATCAGGGAATGGTAATGCTACCGACTCATCATATCCAAAAGGTTTGATCAACAGATTCCCATAACTGTGATAATTGAACACAGTTTGAAAATTGTGATCCATTACAAAATCTCGTACGGCCTGTGTCTCCGGCTCCGAAAATGCCTGGGTCCCCCGATAGGTTGCAGCACACTCATCTGGGCTGGATCCTGTATCGTCGTAACCCCAGTGGAAACCCCAGTTGCGATTCAAATCCACTCCTGGAGAACTCGTACACCCTGGACGGCGATTTTTCCTTTGCATTCCTCCACCATCGGGATGGGTAAGTTCGTTGCGCACATAACCATCCGGATTGACTACAGGAATGAACCACATATCCCTCTCATTGACAAGATAGGTCATGGTTGGATCCTCGGTGTAAGTCTCCGCCAGCGTCCAGGCAAAATGCATGAGAGTCATCATGGCTGCAGGTTCTCTGGCATGAATCAGTGAATTGTATAAAACCTCAGGATCTCCATCTTCAATATTGGGCGAATCGGAAACTTTGAATGCCCAGATATGCCTTCCTTCAAGACTTTGACCGATACTTTCTTTGGGTGAGACGATCTCGGGGTAATTTGCATGGAGGGAATCCATGCTGGCAACGATCTCATCAAAGGTTAAGTACCCCCCCATGCTACCATATCCCAGTTCTCTCAGGTCACCCTGCGCCAGTACTGAAGCATAGTAAGAGGCGAGATCAGAGATCAAGACCTCAGAGGCAACCTCCTGGGATTCGATCCACTGTTTCTCATTTTGATTCACAATCATATCGATATAGATACCTGGCCGAACATCCAAACCTTCGGGATCGACACCCATCGCCAAAACACTTGAGAGGGTTGCATCTGTATCATCAGACCAAACTCGGATCTTATCATAAATTTCCTGACACATGGCACCTTGCAGGAGCATCAGAAATAGGAGGAGTTGGCTCAACCTTTTTTTCATTAAAAAGTCCTATCTATCATCAAATCGATAAACTAAAGACCCATGGACTTGAATCCAGGGTGCTTACCCATTCTGTGTCTTCATAGCGTAACAAACTAATCTCAAATTTTAACCGGAATGGACGAATCAACGTGGAGATCCAGTTTGTGCGTCTCCAGGTTGCTTTATAATTCAGGGAAAAACCAAAATCTCCAACACTTGTCCAATGATCAGCATCATTAGAAATTTGACCCAAATCTGCAAAAACACCAAAATCCAGTAGATCTGGAAAATTGGGAATAGATCGAAAAGTCAGATCCAGATTGTTGGACCATAGATAATTTACTGCCTGATCGAGTGAGTCGGTATAAGCCCTCAATCTACCTCCACCCCTGAGATAGTATTGCGAACCAATCATTTCCGCATTTGAAATATGATACAGACTGCTGGCAGTACGATTCAGATATACAGATCGATAATTCCGGGAGGCAACTCGACCCTTGATGAGATTGGGAGTAGCCCCTGAATTAGCCAGAAAATTTGTTCGATTCACTACTTTGAAGTATTGAAATCGATTTTTCCAGTTACTCATTATGGATATCTGGCTAAAATCACGACCATAGCTTCCTAATTTGCCTGGCGAATTATAGAAACTGGTGCTCAACCCATAATCTCCATCGAACAAATCATCCTGTAACTCATATTGAACACCTAATCGGGTGAACTGTATCTGATCTGAAGCCGCCACGTCTGCATATTCAGCATCAGTCGACTCGATCTTGAGAGTGAGAAAGTGGAGAGGATTCCTCCAAAACTTCTTAGCCCAATTCATCTTATAATTCAAGGAGGCATACACCATGGATCTCCATACTTTGGCAGTACCCGTCCAGGTTCCTTTGAAGGGAAGTCCAGATTGGACTTTTCTGAAGGAAAAGTAAGCGTCCTGGTTTCCAGAACCAAAGTTATGGTCAACTCCAATTTGGGTATAATTTCCCGGTCTACGATAGACTTGCTTCACGTTCAAGCCAAGACCCAGACCGGCAGAATCACCATAACCGAATGTTGGCTTCCACAAATAGAGATTTCTATCATCTGGATATTGATCCCAGCCCTTAAAGTCATAGCGCCAGCCGCGTTTCCTCTGGCTGTCATTGTTTCGCCGATCCACATCAAAGAACTTATTTTCAGCATCGAGGTAGACACGCACGGGTGGGAATTTTGTCTCGAGCTCGATGGTTCCCTCTTCTCTATATCGAAATTCTTGAAGCGTTGCTGAAGCAGTTTCGCCATTTCGGCCATATACCGTTGCTGGAATTGGAACAAACATACCACCCTTATTATGCACCATTATCTGGGTTTTGAAGTGATCCTTGTCATCTTGTTCCACTGTCCAATCATCGAGCACATAATCCACATGGTGGGTCGTGTGCAACCATTGATCAAAGAACCAGTCCAATTCTTCGCCGCTGGCATCCTCCATGGCTTTGATAAATCTTTCTTCATTGACATGTTTCAGAGACCAGCGCGAGAAATACAATTGCATACCGGCAAGGAAACGCGCCTCCCCGAGGTAGTTCTTTAACATATACAACATGATGCCTGTCTTTTCATACACACTGGTGGAATAGGAGCCATAGTTAGTAAAGTCAAAACTGTGGGTTGCAATGAATTCATGAGCTGGCGAGAGCATATAGGTGTAGATCTGTTTAAGATCTGTCTCCAGATACGGTTCTCGTCCAAGCTTATCAGATTCAAATTGAGTGATGTAGTTGCGCGTTACAGCATAGTCATTATCTGGATAGTGATCTTCAATATACCAAAGGGTCTGGAAAGTGGTAAAGCCTTCATCAAGCCAGGCGTCATCCAATTCATCATTGCCAAAAATGCCATAGAACCAATTGTGGCCGACTTCATGAACTGCCAGGCCCTCACTATCGGTATGGTCAAAGACGATCATAGGATATTCCATACCACCCGTATCCAGTGATTTAGCGATTGTCATTTGCGGCCAGCTAAACATCCCGAATTTTTCAGATAACCACTTGAGGGATTGCTCCCCCCATTTTATAACATCTCTGGTCCAATCCTTTCCGACGGTTGTCGTAAATACGGCATGAACATCTATGCCATTCCATTGTCCATGCTCATAGACAAAATCCTCTGAACATATCCAGGCAAAGTCATGCACATTTTCCGCAAAGAAACTTACTTTTCGTCGGAGGGTGCTATCCATGTTGGCGAGTAGCGAGTCCCTTTCAATGCTGAATTCAGCCACCCATTCTTCCCAGGCTCTTGAGGTATCAACCCGGACTGATTCCCAGCCGGGATCGCCTGAAATAACCACACCTGTAGCAGCTACGATCTGATTGGCGGGAAGATCAAGGTTGACAGTAAAATTGCCGAATTCACCATAAAATTCACCCCAATCCCCATAGGGATCATCATGCCAGCCATTTTCATCATATACCACAAATTTGGGATACCACTGGGTAAGATCAAACTGCTTGTCTTTCCACCCGGATCTTTCAATAAATGGATGCAGGAGCCCCTTCCACTCAAGCGTGAACACGAGGGTATCTCCCGATAACAATGGAGCGTTTAGTGTGATGTCCAGAATTGTATCGTCTCGAACTTTCCAATCAAGCATTACAGAGTCGCGGATCGCATTTTGAATTTGGATCCCAGTCCAGCCCTTCTCAGGATCAAATGATCGACCATATTCCTCAAAAACACTCTGAGCGATGGTGCCCTCATTGAAGGCATTGTGGTAAAGGTGCATGAGGACCTGATCCAGAGTATCAGGTGAGTTGTTGATATACAGAAATCGAGAAGTTGAAGTTAATGTTTTCTGGTTCGCGTCGAGGTACACATCCATATCATATTCGACCCATTGCTGCCAGTATTGCCCCATAAGCGGTATGGATAGTAACAATGACATGAGTATCGTTGATATACGATTCATTAGACTATTCTCCCAATATCGGTCCTGGTATAAGTTCTGGTGCATTCACAATATATCTCAGGTCAGACCAATTCCTGAGAAGATTTGTGGATCAAGATCAATCAATCAACTTTAGATGAAGTTCTTTAAGCTGTTGCTCATCAACATTTGAGGGCGCTTCATCCATTAATGATGAAGCGGATGTTGTTTTTGGAAATGCAATGACATCACGAATATTTTCAGTGCCCGCCAGTAGCATGATCAATCGATCAAAGCCAAAAGCAATACCACCATGAGGTGGTGCACCATATTTAAAAGCCTTTAAGAGAAAACCAAAACGAGCCTGCGCCTCTTCTTTATCCATACCGATCAGTTCAAACATTCTACTCTGCATTTCCCTTGTGTGGATCCTGATCGAACCACCGGCAACCTCATATCCGTTGATGACCAGGTCATAAGCTCTCGCCCTCACATCCGCTGGTGAGCTCTGCATCAATTCTATGTCTTCTGGATTGGGAGATGTGAACGGGTGGTGCATGGCAATATATCTTTGACTCTGCTCGTCCCAATCCAGCAAAGGAAAATCGAGTATAAAAAGTGGCTTTACAAGTCCCTCAGGAATGAGATTCTCACGTTTGGCCAGCTCAAGTCTTAAAGCCCCCAGAGATTGGAGTGTTCTTGCTTCCGTATCTGAAACAAAAAAGACGATATCATTGTGCGCCAGCTGGAGATCTTCAATAATTTCAGCCTGCAAGCTCTCAGAGAAGAACTTGCTAATACCGGCACTAAAGGTCTCCTGCTCCAATTTTACAAAAGCCAGGCCTTTTAAACCATAATAGGTGCGCAACCATTCAGTGAGACCATCAGTCGTTTTGCGAGAATATTTGTCGGCTGCATTTTTTAATACAAGTGCTTTGACTCTCCCACCAGCCGCCAGATTCTCTTTAAACACGCCAAAATCTGTCTTCTCGGCATATTGGGCAAACTCGACCAGAGGCATATCAAAACGGATATCCGGTTTGTCACTTCCATACATTTCCATGGCATCTTTGTAGTTCATGGTAGGAAAGGATTCAGGTAAATCGTAGTCCAGAATGTCCTTAAATATACCGCGGGTAAGACGCGTGGCGACGCCCAGCACATCATCCTGATCAACAAAGGACATTTCAATATCGATCTGGGTGAATTCAGGTTGACGATCAGCCCGTAGATCTTCGTCTCTGAAACATTTTACTATCTGGAAGTATTTGTCGAATCCAGAGATCATCAATAATTGCTTATAGGTCTGGGGAGATTGTGGAAGCGCATAAAAGCGACCCTTGTGGATGCGACTCGGTACCAGGTAATCTCTGGCCCCCTCCGGAGTTGATTTCATGAGCACGGGAGTTTCAAACTCCATAAAGCCTTCATCGTTCAATCGACTACGAACACTCCCATATGTTTTGGAGCGTAAAGCCATGAAATTTTGAAGTTCTGCGGTCCGCAACTCCAGATAACGATACTCAAGGCGGAGATCTTCATTCCCACTCTCACGCTCTGAGACAAGAAATGGAAGGGGTTCTGCCTCGTTCAGAACTTCAAGTCCACTGGCAACAACTTCAATACTTCCAGTTGGCATATTGGTATTGATATTTCCTTCAGGTCTGAGCTGAACAGTACCCTTAACAGCGATCACATCCTCCATGCCCAGATGTTTCGCCAGGGCTGCTAATTCCGGATTGATATCCGGATTGAAGGTCACCTGTGTTTTACCATAACGATCCCTGAGATCCAGAAAGATCACACCACCGTGATCCCGATTTTTTGCAATCCAGCCATTCAGGATGACGACCTGATCTACATCTTCAGCTGTGAGTTGACCACAGGTGATTGTTCGTTTCAGTTGCATGCATGCTCCATTGTTCTTGACGCTGACCTCATATCCATAACGTTACCCCTTTTATCCGCTTGTGTTTGAGTCAATATCGCGCCAAAGCTGCGAATTCTTCCAAATTATCCATGAGCCTTGCTCATTTTAGTGCAGACGGATAAAATCAAGCCAATGTAAACCCTGTCAGGTACACATCAATAACGGACATTTATGTTGGGATAGAATATTTAGAAAACTGTGTAAATCTATAGCACTTATTTTTTACGTAGTCGCTGGATCAATGGGAGGACATCTTCCTGTTCTTTTTTAAACGGCTGTGAATTGTCTTCCCACTGCTGCTTAACAGGCTCAACAATATCTTCAGGGAGCTCAGATTCTGCCTCTTCGAGCATTTCATCACCTTGATCGGCTTCAATGACCTCTGGGTCAACAAGTTCATTGAACATGCTGCCAGTTCCCAGAATCAGCCAGTTGAAATCAAGATCATACTCCCTGGAGAGGGGTACTAGTTTGGTGCATTTGATTTCTCTATCACCCATTTCCCAGTAAATGATGGTGCGCTTGCCAAGCCCACATAATTTAGCCACTTCCCGCTGGGTCAGACCAACAGCAGCTCTAAATTCCCT
>CAZVSF010000029.1:9576-20189 GCA_964630195.1 uncultured Lentisphaeria bacterium | reverse complement strand
GCGGGGGGTTCTTTTCCTTACCTTGCCGCGGATGGAGATAAGCAGTACTGAAATAAGGGATCGATTTTATTCTGATCGTATGACTCGTTTTTATGTTCCTGCCGTTGTTTCTGAGTATATTCAAAATAACAAATTATACAGGTCGCATTAATGGACAGCTTTATAGCTTCAATAGGGATGGGGGGGAACAGTGTCGTCATCGCCCTGAGCGCCACCATGCTCTTCTTTGGGGCAGATTGGCTGGTAAAGGGCGGAAGTCTGCTTGCCAAGCAAATGGGTGTCAAGCCTCTCATCGTTGGGCTTTCCATCGTCGCTTTCGGAACCTCCATGCCAGAATTTGTTGTTAGCCTTATTGCCAATGTCTTTGAAGATTCGTCCACGATCGCCATTGGAAACATCATTGGAAGCAATGTTACGAATATTGGCTTAATCCTGGGAATTAGCGGGTTGATCTTCCCAATTACCATTCATTTCAAACAGACCTATAAAGGACTGGTGTTTTTGCTGCTCATCAGTTTTCTCTTATATGGATTATCGCTAGATGGGACCGTCTCCCGCATAGATGGTCTGATCATGGTGTTGGTACTTGTTGGATATGTAATGTATCTGTATAGAAATCCCGGTGAGATTCCCATGGAAAGTTTTGAAGGCGAATTTGGCACACCCGCTAAAAATCTATTGCTCATTTTGGCCGGAAGCATTGCGCTTTCTCTGGGTGCCTGGATGTTTGTAAAAAGTGCTGTCTGGATCGCTGAAGAATTCAATATTCCCAAGATGGTAATCGGACTCACCATCATTGCAGTAGGAACCAGTTTACCAGAACTGGCCACGTCCCTGGTTGCAGCTTTTAGAAAACAGGGTGAGATCTCCGTGGGCAACATCATCGGGAGCAACATTTTCAACATCCTCTTCATTATGGGGGGAGTTGGCTTTATCAAGCCATTGGATGTGCTCGAGAGCAGAACGATTGCCGGCGAAGCGGTCAAAATATTTCCCCATGTGCAGTACATTATCATGATGCTGTTTGGCATTGTGCTGATCCCCCTGGGACTCAGACATAGAATTGGTCGACTCACAGGTACCATTCTTGTCGCTGGCTACCTTGGCTTTTATATCTATCTTTTCTTTGGACGCATTTGATCAGGTAGTGATCTATGCTTGACCAGCAAAACATTCATAAGATCGAACCCTATCAGCGTCTCGCTTCCTATTACGATGACCTCATGGACTACATCGACTATGATATCTGGGTTGATGACATTGTAGATCTGGTCAAACCTTTTGATGTGGGGAAGGACTGGCTTGATATTTCCTGCGGTACAGGATCTATGGCTATAAGACTTGCTCAACGGGGCATGAATATGACGGCCATCGATCTGAGCTTGCATATGGTGGAGATCGCCAAAGAAAAAGCAAGGGTTGACAATCTCGATATTCACTTTGACGTGGGGAACATGATCAATTATACATCGGAGCAATCATTTGATGTGATCCTGAATCTGCATGATGGTCTGAATTATCTCCTTGAAAGGCGTGATATCGAAAGTTTTCTTAGAAACGCTAAAGATCTGCTTAAACCTGGTGGTGTTCTACTCTTCGATGTGGTTACGCCACTGTTGTGTCAGACCCATTTTAAAGGCTATCGCGAGATCTTTAGTGATGAAGCAGGCGGCTACGAGCGCTATACCAATTATGATCCCAATTCGAAACTTGCTGAATCGGTTTTCACTCTAAAAACCGATGTTGCCAACACCGTCGATGTGGAATCTCATATTCAAAAGGCTTACGAGCTATCCGAAATACAAAACTTTTGCAAAGCAGCAGATTTCGCCGAGTTCAAGATCATTGACGATGAAACTTTGAAAGATCCCACTGACGATTCCGAAAGATTTATCATCCTGATGAGGAAGGCTGCATGATACAATTTGAGAATGTATTCCTCAGGTATGATACTGGCATATCGCTCAGAAATTTGAATTTTGAAGTTGAGCAGGGTGAATTCGTTTATCTTCTGGGTGATTCAGGCAGTGGCAAATCTTCCATTCTCAAGATGATCTATATGGAAATGTTCCCAAATGCTGGCAGCGTGAAGGTGTTTGACTTTGAATCCAACCACATCAATCGTGGTGATATTGCCCGGATTCGCCAGAATATTGGAATGGTCTTTCAAGACTTTCATCTACTTTCCGACCGGGATATCTATTCAAATTTGGCTTTACCTCTCGAGCTGCTTGGACAAAAAAATGATGAGGTCCGCCGCCAGGTCTCTCTTATGTCAGATGATATTGGTGTGCGCTCAAGACTTTCACATTTTCCCCATGAATTATCGGCTGGTGAACAGCAAAGGGTTGTAATGGCCCGGGCAATGATGAATACACCGGACATATTGCTAGTAGATGAGCCCGTGGCTCATTTGGATGCTGCCGCTGCAACTGATATTCTGAGTTACCTCTGGAAGTTGAATACCGCAGGTACAACTGTGGTCTTTGCCACGCACAATCAACAGCTGATCAAGGATGATCCTGCGCGAACCCTGACCATTCTCTCAGGTGAAATTATAGCGGATAGAGCATTATGAAGCTGAATTATATCATCCGTGAAGGGATCGTTGGCATTAGACGTTCGCGAATGCCATTTATGATCTCCGTCTTCTCAGTGACCATCGCGCTGCTGATCGTGGGTCTTGGTGTCTTAGCCGTGGACAACAGTTTGGAATACATATCAGAATTTCAGGCTGACTACGACCTTGAGATATTTCTTGAAAATGAGGCAAATCCGCCACAGAAGCGTGAACTTGCGACTATTATCAGGGAGTATCCAGGTATCCTGCGAATGGACTATTTGTCCAAGGAGGATGCGGCGGCCTTGTATAATGCTGAATTTGGTGAAGATGTATTGTCGCTCCTCGATGACAATCCCTTGCCCAGTTCATTCCGAGTTACTTTTGAGGAAGACCATCGCACTGCTGAATATATCCTGTCATTTATCCAGAGCATGAACATGCTGGAGGGGGTGGATGAGGTGATATTTAAAAAAGATCTGTTCAACCGCGTTCAGGGTATCATGCAGCTCATCTACACCGTGGCAACCATCACCTTATTCATCATCATTCTGTCTACAGTCTTCCTGACAGCCAATAATCTTAGACTGATGATCCTGGCTCGTTACGAATTCATAGAAACGATACGCTTATTGGGTGCCAGCGATTTCATGGTAAAAGCACCTTTCTTTATGGAGGGTGGTATTCTTGGCTTTCTGGGCGCTACGCTTTCCGTGCTTCTGATTATTGCTGCGGAATATGCAGTGAAATATTATGCCCACATAGATCTACCCGTGAAAATTCTGGACCATCCTGAAGTCATTCTTGGTTTAATGCTCTTTGGCGTCAGTTTATCGGCTCTGGGAGTATTAAAGGCCGTCCGAAGGATGCTTCGTTTTGTCACCTGATTCAAAATAAACACTCCTGGGGATTGGTTGTTGCGCCCTCATTTTTCACCT
This sequence comes from uncultured Lentisphaeria bacterium, assembly GCA_964630195.1. Lineage (GTDB taxonomy): Bacteria > Fidelibacterota > UBA8477 > UBA8477 > JABMPR01 > JABMPR01. The sequence continues at coordinate 16,691 of CAZVSF010000029.1, read as the reverse complement.
TGTTGATCGTCTCCTTTCTCTCGAATGATTCGTTCAGCCTATCTATCTCTGAGGCCTTATATATCAACTCTTTAAGCATTTAAAATCTTGTATTAATTGGACCCCAAAATTATTATGTTCGGTTATGAAACGAATGAGCACGAAAGCGTTGCAAGAACTGAAAGAAAGAGAAGAAAAGGTCTTGAAGTGGTTGGTGAGAGACTATTCCCACAATGGCAATCCAGTAGGCTCCTCGCGACTGGTCGCCATGGATTATTTCTCGGTGGGTTCAGCGACACTCAGACATGTCCTGAGTAATCTCGAATCATCTGGATATTTGTTGCAGCCCCATACTTCGGCAGGTCGGGTCCCAACCGATAAAGGGTATCGGTATTTTGTGGACAGACTCATGGAGCTTGAGCATCCTCAGGAGATTATTACACGAGATTATGAAACAGGTCTTGAGACCCTCAGTAAGGATCTGGATAGTTTGATTCAAAATACAGCTCAGTTCCTCGGTGATATGTCTCATGCGCTTGTGCTCATGTCACGTCCGCAGGAGCGGGCCACCAAGATCAAATCCATCGCCCTGCATGAATTAGATTCGGATTCAATTCTCCTCATTGTGCATATGTCGCTTGAGCAGGTCAAAACGGTGGCCTTTGAGCTGGAGAGCAAAATATCCCGGCTCATGATGCAGGAAGCAGAAAATATTCTGAACGATCTATTTGCAGGACGAGATATCGACGAAATCCAGATGCATTCAGAGGCAAGCGACAGCAGAAAAGTTGGGAAAAATCCCATCATTGATCAGATATTGAATAGTTTTGATAAAGTCCTGGATTCCAGAACAGCCAATAATTATCGGACCTATGGTACTCATCAGCTTCTGCACTACCCGGAAATTGCAGACCCGTCCAAATTGGAATTCCTGCTTGAAGCTATAGAAACTGATAGCCTGCAAAATTATTTACCAGCACCCCCCAATAGTGGGAGGCCCAGAGTTTTTATTGGCAGTGAATTGGGACAGACATTTTTCAAGCAAATGTCACTGATCTCCATTGCTTATAACGGGTATACATGTAGTGGTGAGATCCATATTCTCGGTCCGACCCGTATGGAATATGAACGTATAATAGGTCTTGCAGAATTTACTGCAGACAAAATTGAAACATTAATCAATACAAAATACACGAAATGATATGACTGAAAAAACAAAGACAAAAACAGAGACAAAGCCAAAGAAGTCTGCTGCTAAACCAAAGCTTTCGCGGAACGAAAAGGCCCTCCTCAAAAAGATTGAAAAACTTGAAGCAGATAATGATAAACTCACGGATGAACTTGTGGACCAGCAACTCCGTGTCCAGGCAGCCGAGGAGAAAATGCTTCGTGTGGTAGCGGAGTATGAAAATGGAAAAAAACGTGTTGAACGTGAAAAAGAACGCTCCTTGAGCTTTGCAAAAGATAGAGTTCTTATGGGTCTTTTTCCCATTATAGACAATCTGGAACGTTCTGCTCAGTTTGAGAACGAGCAGAATAAAGATGATCAATCTGATAAGGGCATTACGCTCGTGCTGGATCAGATCAGGAAATATCTGAAGGATACCGATGAAGTGGAGTCATATGATCCAACCGGTGTACCATTTGATCCTGAACTGCATGAAGCCATGGCAGTGCAACCTTCTGAGGAACATGAATCGGGTATTGTTATTCAAGTTTTTGAAAAAGGGTACAGATCCGGTGAGCGTGTGCTAAGAGCTGCAAAAGTCGTGGTAAGTCAATAATTATGGCAAAACGTGATTATTATGAAGTACTGGGTCTTACCAAAGGAGCCAGTAAAGAGGAAATAAAAAAATCCTACCGTAAAATTGCCATGAAACACCACCCGGATAAAAATCCTGGTGATAAGGAAGCTGAGGCAAAATTCAAAGAGGCTGCTGAAGCCTATTCCGTTCTGAATGATGACCAGAAAAAAGCTCAGTACGATCAATTTGGTCATGCACCAGAAGGTGGTATGGGTGGTAATCCTTTTGGTGGATTCGGCGGTGGTGGCTTTGGCGTTGATCTCTCAGACGCACTTAGAATATTCATGGATGGATTTGGCAGTGGGGGACTTGGTGATATCTTTGGAGGTGGCGGTGGGGGCCGATCACGAGGGAGAGCCAGAGGCTCTGATCTTAAGATCAAATTGCCGCTCACCCTGGAAGAAATTGCCACTGGTGTGACCAAAAAGATGAAAGTCAAACGTTTTGAGGTCTGTCCAGATTGTGATGGCAGCGGTGCCCGAAATCGCTCCGACAAAACCACTTGTTCGGTTTGCCATGGTCGCGGCGAAGTACAACAAGTTTCAAGATCAATGTTTGGTCAATTTGTAAATATCCAACCCTGTACCAATTGTGATGGCACGGGAGAAGTTATAGCCAACCCATGTAAAACCTGTAGTGGGGATGGCCGGGTACGCAAGGAGTCAGTCGTTTCTGCCAAAATTCCAGCAGGTGTCCATGAAGGCAATTATATGACACTCAAGGGTGAAGGAAACGCTGCCCGAAGAGGGGGCCAGCATGGGGATCTGATCGTGCTGATCGAAGAGAAGGAACATGATCTTTTTATTCGAGATGAAGACAACATCTATCTCGAGTTGATGATCAATATGGCCCAGGCGGTAATGGGTACTGAGTTGCAAATACCAACATTAACAGGCAATGTGAATTTAAAGATTCCCGCAGGCTCTCAATCTGGAAAACTTCTGAGACTAAGAGGCAAGGGTATTCCAAGGATCAACAGTCACATGGTTGGTGATCAAATGGTAAAGATCCAACTTGAAACACCTACCAAGCTTAGCAAGGAAGAGCGTCAATTGTACAAACAGCTCTCTGAGTACTATGGTAATCAGAAAAGCAAAGGCAGTATCTTTAGAAAAATAAAATCCTTACTATGATGAGGCAGGAAACTTGCTAAATTTTACCCGCCAGGAACGAATCGTAATTTACTTTTTAGTGATCACACTGGGAGTGGGGGCGGTTCTCAGGTTGGTGCGGAATCAACGACTTGAGAAGGAGTTGACTCCAAATCGATTTTACGAAGAAGAACAACAATACAAAATGATCTCCGAACAGATCAATTCTGACTCGATCATGCTTGTTGACAATGCTAGTTCCGAACCATCGTCTTCAATGGATGAAGCTTCTAATGATGTGACAACAAACAAGTTTCATATGATAAATTTGAACACCGCAGGAATTAGTGAGCTTTCTGAATTGCCCGGTATTGGTCCAGCAATTGCAAAAAGAATTAGAGCTTATACGGATCAACACGGTCCATTTAAGGATAAATCAGATATCGTTCTCGTAAAAGGGATCGGAGACAAAATATATACCCGTATCGAGGGTTTAGTTACGACAGAGTAGTCGAGGAGGACTCGTGAGTAAAGATTTTTTCGCAAATCACAGAACCAATTCTATCATTATAGTTGTTCTGCTAATACTTTTTATTAGTGTGATCTATCTTCCAAAAACTATCTGGGACTATGAAGCTCAACTCCGTGATGAGGCTAGATTTCGAATGAACTCCGTAAGCCTTGCTGAAAAACTTCATTACCAACTGGCAAAAAGATACACCACAGATAGCGAACAACTCCTGCTTGTTGTCAATAGTGTAAGAGATAGCCTGCTTGCTGCAGCTGCTGATTCAAATTACAGCTATTATGGAGCTCAAAAAATTCCGATGGACGCTAAATCGGTTAAGGTCAACTATTCAGACGACTACAAAAAGCTGTATAATCAACTCCATCTCGATCTTTTTAAATCCCTCGAGCCAAATCATAATCTGTCCGCAAAATCTGTAAAAACACTTCTGGATAGTATCAGGACCTTGTTTGATACACAGAATTACGTGGGTGAACAAACCATGGAAATTGACAGCATTGCCTTGAGTTTCAATGTTTCTGACAAATTTGACATTCTCTATCAGAACATCAAAACATCAATGTTTAATGCCCTGACCACCAGTTATACAAAATATCCTTCGTTTTCGAATCCACTCGTGGATGCAGTCATGGACAGTATAAAAATGAATCCACAGCTCAGTGGTAGAACAGAATTCAGTGATATATATGATGGTGCTGTAAGAATTGATTTTATCGTTCCAACCACTTTTGAGGAGCATTTGGGCAAATCCCTCGAAGCCTATAAGAAGCAATTTGTCTTGGATGCCTATGACTCAGCAACATATGGGGATACGCTTTACGATATGGCCCTGTCCGAGTTTCTAACCCTCCAGGACACCCTGGATATGATCCCTGAGGTCATGACCCTGATGTATATGGATACCAGTGGCATTGACATTGAGATCCCTGTAACTGTCAAGGTCTCTGACATGGAAGGCGCTATTGCCAAACGTCGTAACAATTTATACAAAAGGTTAACCGGTTATTCTGAACCAAGCCCATTTATTGCGGAGCAGGTCATTGCTGTGGCCATCGATTCCATGGACAGCCCCAATGCAGGCCTGGATTCAATTCACCTGGATGTTGATCTTACCGATGCCGTTTTCAATATCAATGTCCATAAAAATATTACTGAATATTTCAACAAGGTCAGTCTGGAGCAGGCCTATTACAAAACCTCCGTAAACCTCAGTGATCTTGATTGGGAGAAGGCGGCAGTTGAAGTCGTTGAATACGTTGGTGACAGACTCATCAAAAAATCTGACTTCCTGAACTGGCAGGTTGTAGAAGTTGAATCAGACACCTTTAATGTGAATATTTATGATGAATTTCTGCGCAAGTATGATGATATGAACATCAAATTAGCCCAGGCGCTGAGTGGTGAATACACCAATATCCACGATTATGCCCGGACGCTGGTGATGAAGGCAGAAGGCTTTGCAAATATCGATACGCTGGATTGGAGTGGTGAACAAGTAATAGAATTTCCCGCCGATACCATTCTTATCGATGTATTCCCGACCTATCTATCAGAGTATGATACAACCTTCACCATTGCCAGAGATACGGTTATTCAAATAGATGACAGCACATTTAATGGTGTCTGGTATAGAGGTAAAATGGCGGTATCTCAGGAATTCTCTCTTGATTCTCTCCCTTTTCTGAAGCCGCTTCCAAATTCTGCCTATCGCTACGACTTTGGGGGCACGGATAGTGTCATCTCACTTAACATTTTGGAAAAGAGCGACACTGCACGTGTTGAGCGGGTCTATTATGGCATGAACGAATACGTCATGGTCTTCGCCGGTGATAGTCTTCTGGAAAATTTATATCTCATTTATCCTGATTATGGAGAAGACGATTCCACCCAAATAGATAGTCTGAATATTGTGTCAGATGAATTTGTGTCCGGGGAAAGCGAAAAAGATCTATTCATGACTAAAGATTCATTTGGTGGCTGGCTTGATACAACCGTCAAGAAGAAGTATGTAAAGCGACAGCTCTTCTCAAAATATCTTTTTGCACCTGAATTGACACGTTGTACTGTTACAGATCTGCCATATCGCATAACGGTTAGAAATAACGTGAATCTTTCCATTGAATCACCGATCGAGCATCCCATTAAGACGAGAAGATATCTTTTCTTTACTCAAATCGATTCAACACATGGTAGCCTCGTCGATGGTGAAGAAAGTTGGGCAAAATAGGCCGATTCTAGCACATGCTGGCAATCCATATATCCCGTAATTTCATAAAATTTGCCCAACTGGTAAATTTTAAGGGCACGCCTTTTATTGAGAGTCTGGGTAAAGTCTCCATTAAGGATCAACTTCATAGCCTTGACATGGGAAATACTCAGCATATTATGATGCTGGCCGAGCAAATAGCATCTATTCGTAATTCAGCGGAATTTCCTGATACTGCAACGCATCTGGTCATAGATAGTGATTGGTTCCCATTTGGTATCCACCCGGTTGATACTGCCCTGTCTGAAATTGATCTGAGGAAGTATCTCAAATGGTACATCAAAGAGATGCTGGAAGGATCCGCCGCACAATACGCTGTCATCCATCAGGAATTGAGCAGAATCTCAGGTAAGGCAGCACAGTACTTTTCCATGGCCATCCCACAATCGTTTGACACCTGGGTGGACAGAATCATCGCTCCGTCAGAATTAGAATTGAAAAAAGTAATGACAGAGATGGAAGCTATTGGCAATGTCTTAACTGCTACAAAACTTCTTGATTTTGAAGGTGGGATCCAGGTCGTACTTGAAAATCGAGAAAATACAGTCAATTGTCATCTGTTTCAGAATCAAGAATTTTCCGGAACTTTTCACGGGTCTCTCAATTGGGATTACAAAATTACCCTCGATCATATGCGTGGAGATGCCAATTTGATCAACCTGGTTCGTGAAGCATTAGAGAAAGCCATAAAAGGGAAGCGTGATCCGGATAATGTGATCACAAATTTGTTCTACTTCTCCTCATCAGGTGATCCGGCACTACTCAGTAATCTGGAAAAATATGAAGGAAGTTGTCAGCGTCTAAAATTGGAGAATCATTTTAATTTTAGAGATCCAGACGCTGACAATATTGATGAATACGCCGTCGTTCTTGGCGCTTTGAATGTGGAAATACAGGAACGGTTCAGTGAAGATTGATCTTAGAAAAGATCGCGGGATACTGGAGGCAGTTAAATTTCTGTCTGATGAATCCTCACATTCTGAAATGTCCGAGGATGAGCTGATTGCTGAGACCATGCGCAGACGACGTGAAGCTAAAAATGTTGAACCAGCTCAGGCTGGACCAAAACAAGCTGATACCCCACCCACCGACACCCAATCCAGCAAGAAGAAGACAAAAAAGCAAAAAGATATTGGGAATCGGAATCCTCTCAGAGAAATCTTGCTGGCGATCCTCATGTTGTCAGTACTAGCCTATTACATGAATGAAAATGAAATGCTGCTTCCTGCTATTCAGACAGCTGAGGAATTTGTTTACGACCTGCTTGGTATAGATATGGTCCTTCCGGAGGCAGAAGATGACCTGGATCAGTATGAAAAGTATTTTTCAGGTGATACACTGGTCATAGACGATGTACTTCCCGATGAAGTATTCAACGAACTTATGCCGGTCACCCCTGATATTGCTGCTCTGGCAGATTCCATCGAATCGGTCACATCAGATTC
>CAZVSF010000029.1:6705-9476 GCA_964630195.1 uncultured Lentisphaeria bacterium | reverse complement strand
TCACCCCTGATATTGCTGCTCTGGCAGATTCCATCGAATCGGTCACATCAGATTCCACGGCTCTGGCTGATTCCTCCGAAATAGCCAAACCTGAATCATTACGCATACAGCTGCCTGGTGGTCGTGATACTGTTATTGTTTACCAGGAGTTTACCCATGTTGCCACAGATGTCGTGGTGGAGCTGTCTGATAAGGATATTGACATCATCAACAACCGGTCTTTGCTGCTAATGATCACAGAAATGATCAGCAATTATCCAGTGGAGTACGGCAACGGACACATTTTTCTGAAACGGGATGCCTTGACCATCGAGGCACCACGGGGTGGAGAATGGGTCAACTCAATGCATGCAACACTTGATAAATTTGTACTGGGGTCCTTTGATGAGGATTACAGCTCTGGAACTGCCAAAATCGTCAGCAAGTTTGAGATCATCATGAATGCTGAACAGGACTTTCAGGGTCAATCCTTTGATGTGATGCGACTCTTGGACATCCTGGCCAATCCTTTCGCTGACTACCTGAATGAAATTCTTATTGACCCTGCCAAAGGCACAGATGACAATCCGGTGACCATGACATTTTCCGGAAATCCACAACAAATCCAGTATATTCTCTCATCCTGGTCCGAGTCACGTAGCAATTACCTTGTTAGATCGATCGATATTGATTTTATGGGTGATGAAATTATCCTCAAATTTGGCGCGGTCTTCTTTAATTATACCCCATGACGCGAATCATAGCCGGGGAATGGAGAGGGCATCCTCTACCCACGCTTAAAACTGGTACGGTGAGACCCACGACGGATCGTGCCAGGACCATTTTATTCGATACCTTAAGAGATGTACATGATATGGATGTTTTGGATCTGTTCAGTGGAACAGGTGCCCTGGGATTTGAAGCCTTGAGTCGAGGTGCTCGCTCAGTTATCTCAGTTGATCGAGACTCCAATTATATTCACGCACAGAAAAATTGGATGGAGGATAGAGGAAAATCCTTTAAAACATATACGGGTGATGTACACAGAGTGTTGAAAAGGGTAACACAGCACTTCGACCTGATCTTCGCCGATCCGCCCTATGCCGAAAGTCTGGGAAGTGAGCTGGTCACACTCATTGAGGAGCATGCAAACAAAAATGCATTATTTATTTATGAATCTTCCAAACGAGAAGATAAGTTCGTGCAGTCCGATGTATTCGAACTTGTAAAAGAAAAAGTGGTTGCAGAAACAAAAATTCAAATTTATAAGGCGCATTGAGATGAAGACGAAATTAGCAATCTACCCTGGTACCTTCGATCCCATAACACTGGGACATCTGGATATCATCGAACGCGCAGTATCCATATTTGATAAGGTGACCGTTGCAGTCGGTAGAAACATAGGCAAGCAACCCTTATTCTCAGTTGAGGAACGTATGGAGATGATCGAGAAAACGACAGCGCACCTTCCCAACGTGACAGTTAGCTATTTTGATGGTCTCATTGTGGACTATGCGCGAAAATTAAAGGCAGTTGCCATGATCAGGGGTCTCAGAGCCATGTCCGATTTTGAATTTGAGTTTCAGATGGCACTTGTGAATCGCACCTTGTATCCAGATCTCGTGCAGGTCTTTCTCATGCCGCACGAAGCCTATACACACTTGAATTCCACCATTGTACGTGAAGTATCAAGTTTTGGGGGCGACATAAGCTCCTTCGTCACTCCCTATGTTGCCGATGTCCTTCATCAGAAATTTCACAAATAGATAATGAATATTAGGATTTTATACGATGCCTACCTATGAATATGAATGCCTGAATTGTGGTACTCATTTCGAAGCGTTTCAAAAAATGTCAGATCTTCCTCTAGATACTTGCATTGAGTGCAGGGGGAGTGTAAGAAGACTCGTCAGCGGGGGCAGCGGTCTTATTTTTAAAGGGTCTGGGTTCTATATCACGGATTATGCCAGGGGGAAGAACAAACCCAATGAGCCAACCTCTTCAAAAGCGAAGACTAGCGATTCTGCACAGACGGAATCGACGCCAAAGAAAAAAGTCAGCAGCAAAGATCGATAATATTTGTTAATACCTTTGAGTGCTTAAAGCACACTCAAAATGAGCAGCATGGATCTACTTCAGATTTATAGCTCAAAGTTATCCGGTATGGTCACATTTTTGGGGATGATGATAATACCATCCTTGATGGTAACCGTTTCACTTTGATAATCGTTCAGGCCATCCTTGTTGGTTAACCTGACATTCTGCCCAATGCGTACGTTTTTATCAGCGATCACATTTTCCAATACGGAATTTGCGCCTATACCCATGGGTATGCTTGATGGTGAATCACTTGAGTCATATAGATCTGCACCCATGAAATAAGTTCGATTCAACTTGACACCGTCGCAAATAATGCTGCGGATCCCAACAATAGAATCTTTTAGCTGAGCATTGCCGATCTTACAACCCTCAGATATAATTGAGTGCTCAATTTTGGCTCCACGAATTTCGCTCCCCGGCAAGAAGCGTTGCCGAGTGTAGATTGGATTTTCTTCATTGTAAAAGGTAAAATCTGGATTTTCCTGTGTCAGGGCGATGCTGGATTCAAAGAATGTCCTGATGGACCCGATATCCTCCCAGTACCCTTGAAACCTGAAGGCGGTCGTTCTTAGTGTCTCAATGGCGTGGGGAATAATATTTTTACCAAAATCATCACCCCTGATCTTTAACACCTCAGTCAGTACCTTTTTATTGAATATGTAGATACCCATGGAGGCGAGTACTTTTTTCTC
>CAZVSF010000029.1:1448-6605 GCA_964630195.1 uncultured Lentisphaeria bacterium | reverse complement strand
CTGATCGGAACATCAATGAGACGATATTTTCCACCGATATGAACGGCGGGTTTGGCTCGATAGGATGTAAGTGGAGACAGTCTTTCACCCCGACCACCTCCAAGGATGATGGCTCCTAAGCGTACTTTTGATCTCTTCATGCTAACCTCACTTTCAACCCTTATACAACTTATAATACTGTTTTGCTGACTGGTCCCAGGAGAAATCCTTCGACATGGCCCCTAAAATTAATGCTTCCCAGTCCGATTTTGAATGAAAGACTTTCAAAGCTCTCTCCATTGCGTCTTTAAGTTTAAGCAGATCATAGGGTTCAAACACAAAACCTGTTCCTGTTGATCCTGTCCAATCCTCAACTGTATCAGCGAGTCCACCGGTTTTATTTACCACGGGAATCGTGCCATAGCGAAGACTATAGAGCTGATTCAGGCCACAGGGTTCAAATCGACTGGGCATGAGAAACAGATCTGAACCAGCTTCGATCAAGTGGGCAAGCGGTTCATTAAAGCCATCATCAAAGGCAATTTTGCCTGGATGTTTTTTGCTGGCTGCTCTCAGCTGCCCGGCAATCTCTGGACTTCCAGAACCAAGAAAGACAAACATGGCACCCAGATCCACAAAATGATCTAATAATTGATTGATAAGGGGGAAGCCTTTGTTTTCCACAAGACGCGAGATCGATCCGAACAGGGGAGCATCCATATCAGTTTTGAGTCCAGTCTGTTTTAATAATTCCCGCTTATTCTCCAGCTTGCCTTGCAAATCACGGATAGAAAAATGATGCGGAATCATGGTGTCCTTCTCTGGTGACCAGTAGTTCGTGTCAATACCATTCACAATTCCGCTAAATTTGCCTGCTGCAGCCTTTATTCTCGCATAGCTATGGTTATCTATATCCATACCTTCGAGTAGCTCCCTGGCGTATCCAGGGCTCACAGTTGTAAGTATATCGCAATGATCAACGCCTTCGAGTAGGGCGCTGTAGTTTTTCCATTGGGTTTTGGTTAAAGATTTAGCGATTTGCTTCGGGAGCAAGGCCAAGTCTGTTTTAGAAAAATGACCATGATACAGAAAATTATGGATCGTAAATACCGTCTTGATCTTTAGATCAGTCGCTTTGATCAATACTGGCAATAGACCGGTGTGATGATCATTGCAGTGCAGGATGTCTGCTTGAAGAATTTCCTTTTCAAGCAGATCAGCAACCACTAGTTGAAAATAGAAATAGCGTTCATTATTGTCCGCAAATCCCTCTCCATTGGATTCAGTATAGATTCCATCTCTCTGGAAATATTTAGCACACTCGATAAAGCCGATTTGAGTTGAACCCTTTAGATCCATGGCGTAGTGAATGGCATAAGGTATGGTTTGATTCCCCAGTTCCACAGAACCTCGAATTGAACCCGGCTTAATGTTGTATCTGGATATATCGATCTGCCCGTAGAGAGGGGTAAGAACCAGAACTGAATCGACATAGCTCTCCAAAGCCTGTGGCAAGCTCCCCGCAACATCCGCCAAACCACCCGCCTTTGAATAGGGGGCAACTTCAGCTGAGACAAAAAGGATCTTCATCTTAGTGATTGTTTACCAGAATGCTGCAGATGACTGGTAGATGATCTGAATATCCACCTTGATATTCACCACCGCGATACATTCGAAAAGGCCACCCCTCATATTTACCCTCTTTTTCAAAAAGGTATTCCATTGTCAATGTATGTGTGCTGTTGAATTCCCACTCGTAATCGTGCTTATCTGTCATTGCAGATGAAATAATTATCTGATCCAGGACAGTCCATTTACCCCGATACATCACAGTTCCAGCATCTGGATCCTGGCCCAGTGACCAGGTCGTATTGATCAGATCACCTGGATATAATTGTGGACTTGCTGGACGGGCTCTTAGCACCTGACTAAGAGAGGGATCTTCTGGATAATCATTAAAATCACCCAATATCAATATATCGGCTTTGGTATCCTTAAGCAGAATTTCATCAATACGGGTGCGCAAAGTTCGCGCCGTAGTTCTGCGAAGTGGATCTGTTTTTTTTTGACCACCCCAGCGCGAAGGCCAGTGATTGACAAATACATAGAGAGTTCCGGCAGACCTTGAAGTTTTAGCCTGGAATTGTGATTCAATGATATCTCTGGTCTTTTCGTTGCCTGCGAGGAAGATGGGGATAAAGTTTGTTGCTATCAGAGTCACCTGGTCAGGATCATACAGCAAAGCACAATCGATCCCTCGTTCATCGGGTGATTCCTTATGAACAGGACGCAGACCTCTCTTGATAAAGTCATGATTTAGACGATTAAGAATGCTTTTATTCTCGATCTCAGCCAACCCAAGGATGGCAAGATCATTGTCCCGGTCCATATCATGTATGACTCTGGCAAGATCCTCGAGTTTCTTATTCAGTCGGTCTTCATTCCATTGATATTTCCCGGCGGGAGTGAAGTCCTCATCCTGTACATGGGCAGCATCTGTTGTATCGAATAAATTTTCGACATTCCAGAAGGCAGCCTTAAAATGGGTTTGAGCGACTACCCCATTCGACCACAGGCAAATGGTAGTGGCAAGAAGGAGTTGACGCAACATGATGTTACATTTCTTTTTCTGCGCGCAACACTTTGCCATCAACAAATAGTGCAGATTCACAAAGGTCATGGGAAATATAAACAATTCCATCCTCATCATGAGGCTCACCGTAAACTCCATGGGTAGATTTTAAGCCACCCAACCAGGCCCGCTTATCAGTGATATAGACAAGGTCACCAACTTCTGCTGACATTATTTCCATTTGTTTCCTTGAAAAATGCAGCAATTGTTCATCTTCCAGTGCTGCAGCTTTCCAGTGTACCAACACCTTTTTTCCAGGACGATCATTGGGCATTGAGCCCTTAAAGTTTTCTCTCGCCTTATCCAGGGTCCAGACCGTAATTCCGTCAAGCTGAGCCTCTGTAGCAGCATTTTTAACAAAGGAATGAACCATAAATGCAAACCCACCATATATGACAAAGAAGATGTCTCTTGCTGATGTTTTTTGGCTTCCATCAGCAAAATAGTCGTTGGACCGCTTCATGATCATGGCCATTGATTTCTCAATTTTCACTTCAATCTCTCGGGTAAAAATAAATGAGAAGAAAACACCGGAGAGCAGACACACCAGGGTGTTATATAGTGCCCTGATATAGGTGTAGGGATGAACGGGATCCATAGCGATTCCGTGGTCAAAGGGACCAATGAGAAAAGCCGGATATTTATTCCCCAGATACATCAAATACGCCCCTACCAGGAAGGTGGCAACTGCAGCCAGGGTTGTGTATCTCTTCCAGAATATTCCCAGGAATATGGCAATGACCAGAGGTGGCGTCATGGTGCTATGGAAAAAGCCATGAGCCTCATAAAGCGTTGGGAAATTGTCAAAAAATGCAACACTCAAAGCACCCAGTACCGTGGTTCCAGCGGAAACGATCATAGCCACTTTAAGATAATGCTTATCATCTCTACCTTTAACAATGGGTCGGTAAATATCATTGATAACAACGGCGGCCACAGCGTTGATCAAGGTGTCCACTGTGGACATAAGCGCAGCAGCGACGGCAGCAATTATAAAGGCGAAGACAACCTCTGAAGATGTCACCAATGAGGCGACCTGAGTAAACACATGATCCAGCTTGATGGAAGCATCCCAGGCTTCAGGAGTAACAATACTGATCGCTTTGCCAACCCAGCCCGCATTACTAACAACAACAGTAGAAATGGGAAGTAAAACTAAAATATTAAAAGCAGCAGCTTTGCGACCTTCATTGACTGATTTTGTGGCCATGAAGCGCATGATGAGACCTTGATTCATGAACAGGAAGCCAACTGAACCAGCCACGCCATCCTGCCACCAGATTCCCACAAAGTTAAAATCTGGAGGCTTATTGAAATGGGCCAGTGGCAGTTTAAAATCTGGGGGCAAGGCATTCCAGAATATGTCAAACCCACCAAGATAATTGATGCCCAGGATAAAGACTAAGACCCCAGCAAAGATCAATACAAAACCCTGTGCTAAATCCGTAAAAATGACTGCTGTTTGTCCACCAAATGTGATATAAATACCAGCAATAATTGCAACCACCCACACAATGGTGTATAAATCCCATCCCAATACAGGTTCAAGTGTCTTACCCATGGTGAGGAAACCAATGGCAATGTAACCGATCATATATCCCAATATGGCGATAGTGGCCAGTGTCCTCACGTTCCTGTTGAAACGTCTTTCGAAGTAGTCAGGAATGGATCGAATTTTGGTATAATACACAATGGGAAGCCATCCGAAGAGAAAGAATGGGACAAAGAACCAATCGTTCATATAGGTCATCGTGGATGAGAATCCATGCTCAAAGGCTTTAGCTGAATATTTTAAAAATGAATGTGAGCCAACGCCTGTAGCGACGATGGACATGGTGATCAACCACCAGGAGAACCGTCTTCCGCTAAAGAAAAAATCATTTGTACTTTTATTATATTTAGCAAAGTAGGATCCAAAACCCAGAATTAATGCAAAATACCCAACGATAATGATCCAGAATACTGGTGTTGTTTGAATGACATGTTCCATGATCAACTCCTAGAGGTATAAAGCTGCAAGGGTTAGCCCCACATGCAATGCGAGATAGTAGACATAGCCAAAAATAAGAACGACGAACCACATCTTATGTTTTGGTTTTGATAATTTTATAGATTTTGCCTTCATGATAATGACCATACCACCAAAAAAGATCAAGCCTCCGACAACATAGAGGTAGATTACAGGAAGCCAGGTCCTAAAAAAAGTTAGCTCATGCATGTATTCATTATCTCCTAAAAAAAGTTGAGATTTCAAAATAATTTTATCCACAATAAATCAAACGGAAATCGGGAGCTAAATCAGCATATATCAAGATATATTCTGAATCCAACCGGGGTGTCGAGCTTCATGATCGTTGGCCAATTTGAGCTTTCGCAACGACGCTAATATACTATAATATGCCCATGATAAATGGAACAAAAAGAGTCGCCTTTCACACCCTTGGCTGTAAGCTCAACTACGCCGAGACCTCTACCATTAGTCGACAGTTTGAGGCTGCAGGTTATTCAAAGACCGATTTTGGTGAACCGGCTGACCTTTATGTCAT
>CAZVSF010000029.1:0-1348 GCA_964630195.1 uncultured Lentisphaeria bacterium | reverse complement strand
CAGGATAGTGCTGTCGATGAGTTACATGGATGCATCCCATCCTATTCCATTGGGGACCGAACAAGATCATTTCTGAAGATCCAGGATGGTTGTGACTATCCATGCACGTATTGCACCATCCCCATGGCGCGTGGTAGGAGCAGAAGTATCGATCCTGATATTCTCTTGGACCAGGCTCGAGAGATCGCCCTGAAAGGTGTTCATGAGATCGTTCTTACCGGTGTAAATGTAGGGGATTATCGATTCGGGAAAAATGTCACCCTGATCGATTTGCTACGCAGACTTGATACAGTAGGGGGCATTGACAGGATCAGGATCTCTTCCATCGAACCCAATCTCCTCACCGATGAGATCATTCACTTTGTTGCCAGTTCTAAACGTATTCTACCTCATTTTCACATTCCACTCCAGGCTGGTTCCAATAATGTATTGTCCCTGATGAAGCGCAGGTATGGCGTAGAATTATACAAAGATCGCATTCAGACCGTCAGGAATCTTATGCCAGAAGCAGGAATTGGTGTGGATGTTATCGTCGGCTTTCCAGGTGAAGGGGATGCAGAGTTTCAGGAAACCTATGATCTGATCGAATCTCTTGATATTAGCTATTTACATGTATTTACCTACTCTGAACGTCCAAATACCGAAGCCATCAGTCTGCCCGGTCGGGTTGGAATGAGAGAACGAAAGGATCGGAATAAACGATTGACTGATCTGTCATTCCGTAAAAATCAGGCTTTCGCGCTGCGGCAGGTGAATAAAAGCAGAAGCGTATTATTGGAAACTGCCCACAATGGAACTTTGACGGGCATGACCGAAAACTATCTCAAAGTACATATTGACAAGGTCGCCGAGAATATGGTCAACACAATCGTTCCTGTAGAGCTTACTGGCATTCAAAACGATAAGATCCTGGCATCGTTGATAACATCGTAGTTTAGAAAGTCATATAAACAACAAAAAGAGGCTGTCTCATTACCTGAGATGGTCTCTTTTATTTTAGCCACAGATACACACAGATTTTCACAGATTTGTGGAAAATCCATTCTCAAGACTTATTCTCAATCCTAAAAGGTGAAGATCAGGTCACCGGAGACTGATAATCCAGATCTTTCTTTCTTGGAGTCCTTTTCATCCACTGTTTCATCAGATTATGGGCAATAGCAACCAAACAGAAATCTATGGTTATAAAAGTTTCTCAATAACACCAGGCTTCAGCCTGGTGACATAATACACCACTATGAATTCAGGGCTTTAGCCCATCCATGCTGCCGATACATCCTGGGCTAAAGCCCTTTTTGGGGAGGATCCCAGAACCCCATGCTGAAGAGACTGTGTGAGAATGAACAGA
>CAZVSF010000028.1:14079-20261 GCA_964630195.1 uncultured Lentisphaeria bacterium | reverse complement strand
AAAATGATGGCATGGAAATCTTTTTCACTTGACTTTCTTTTTCATAGAAGACGGGCATTCCCTTAATTTTGACTAAACGAGAACTTTGAGATCACTTCGTCGGAATATCCTTCTCGTGAAGACTCAATGTTTACTCTCCTTTAAACATCCAAACCCAGGGAGAGTTGTCCATGCGGTTCGCTAAAATGCGAGCCCCCGACTCCAAGTAATCTGACAGGTTCACCAGGCATCCAATTTTTGACCAGGAGTTTTCGGGCAATTCTGTAGATTTCAAGGCCATCATCAACAGGCTCGGGGACAGTATGCTGGCGCGTAAATGTGGTAAAATCTGCATAGCGGATTTTGACGGTAATGGTGGCAGCCATGAATTTCTTCTTCTTCAGCTGTTCTGCAACTTTATTGCTAAGCTTTTCAATGATTTCAAGAAGTTCCGTCTGGTCTTCAATATTCTTTGAAAATGTTCGCTCTGTGCTGATAGATTTGGTCTCATGATCCTCATGAACAGGACGGTCATCGATCCCCTGGGACCATCTACTCATGGCTTCTCCCAGTTTTCCAAACCTTTGTGTTAGAACATCTTCTTTGATGACGGCCATATCAGCAACCGTGTAAATGCCATATTTGGCAAGGCGTTCGTTCGCCTTTGGACCAATGCCGGGGATCTTTCTGACGGGAAGAGGTCCCAGGAAGTTGGTCTCAGTGCCAGGCGGTACCACAGTAAGACCATTGGGTTTTTGAAAATCAGAAGCGATTTTCGCGATCATTTTATTGGTGGCAATTCCCACCGATGCAGAAAGACCAATATCCCGGGATATCTTTAACTGGATTTTTCGAGCAATATCGCTTGCTTGGATCCACTGATTCACTTCATCACTGAGATCTAAATATGCTTCATCGATACTTACCTGCTGAATGATCGGAGATTCAGCTCTGAGAATACCCATGATAATTTTGGAATACATCCGATACAAGCCATGCTGGGAGGAAATAACAATGAGATCTTTGCATCTGCGCGTGGCTTCAATCATAGGCATGGCAGAATGAATACCATATTTCCGGGCTGGATACGAAGCCGCAGCCACCACCCCTCTGTTTTCACTGCGTCCGCCTACAACAATGGGCTTGCCCTTTAGCGTGGGATCCCTTAAAACCTCAACCGAACAAAAAAATGCATCGAGGTCAAGGTGGACAATTGCACGCGGTTTATTTGTATAAGGTTGCGGGTTGAGCATCCCTCAATTTAGAATGATCTTGTTGGCCTGAATATGCTAATATCTATTTAATAGAGAGGCGGAAATTCAGTCCGGGTACGAGTGAAACCTTATTATCAGAACTCACACTGGGAATGATAGTGGGTGATATTGACATCCCTGATGATTCCTCCCTGGTCAGTGATCCGTCTGTTTCTACATCCAGAATTTTGGATGTCAACCAGGTCCCAACGCCATAACCTGCCATTGCCATGGAGAGAAAGGCTTCTTTCTCTCGCACATCAACCAATATTGCCGTCCCGAAACCAAAAGCTGTTCCAGAAGCAGATCCCAGCAGCATCAGCGTAGCCTGGCCAAAGCTGTAGTCATAATTTTGGATGTAATGGTCATATGCGAAAGTACCACCAATAGCACCCAGGCCAGCTACGAGGGCGTAAGTATCCATATCCCCCTCATCAAACAGAATAGATTGGAGCATCATGGTGTTGAAATAACCGTAGCCCCAGCCTTGAATCAACATGAGGGCATCTCCAAATGAATATTGCTTATTTTCAACCAACTTATTCCCATAATAAATGCCTACTGGATATGAGAGCAGTTCAAACAATGTTCTGTTCTTGTCCCAGTTGTCATATTCTGTACCAAATTCATCATCAGGAGCCTTGCTGACAACATCGTAGGCCAGGCGGGTTGTAAGACCAGCCACCCCGGTCCACATGGTCCATGCCCAGGCCTGACCATTACTGGGGTTATATTGATCAAATAGATATTCCCCCCCATAAAGCCCGGCAGGTATTGAAGCCATGAGTACCCATGCCCAGGCTGTTTCCCGCTTCTCGCCATCTCCCCCATCCAGTCCAAGCAATTGATTGATACCCTGACCATAGCGCAAGCCCAGTAGACTTCCATAACGCATCATCTGGGCGCGGGAATGAGACATATTCATACTTTTTGTGTATTCATAGGTCAGATAAAAAGCGCCCCCTGCAGACATCATCACGCCCCCAACAAACCATCTACTATCTTCGGCATGGAGTACGTAGGGAATTCCCCAGCCGTACAATCCAGATCCAATGACCATGTTTTGCATGACCAGTGGCCAGCGACCAGATTGATCGGGGGGTTTATTCAAGGGTTGGAGCTTACGTCGCTCCCAGATCTTACTACTATCCAGAGGTAACATGAGAGATTCAACCAATATATTAAGCAGTGCTCGCTCTTCCTGGCTGATTTTGCCATCGGCCAGTGCAGTATCCAAAGCACGTTTGTAATTACTGTGGTTTTGCAGGGTATCTATCTCTTGAGCTCTAAGTCCACTCAATAAAATAAAAAGGACCAGACTTGACAATATTACCTTCATGGCAGATCACCTCTTTAATGGGGGAAGATACATATTGGTTTTAGCGACATGTAGCAGAATGTTCCCCTCTGAGAATCACTTTTAGACTGCAGTAAATTGCATGATTAAATTAATCACCACGCTTGCAACAAGCGACGTCATGGTTTAATTACTACGATTCGGAATTGTTGAGTTTTCGGAAAGGAAAACCTGAGCAGCATGAAGACCTCTCCAAATAGAAAGCAGATTAAAAAGTTGCGCAAACAACTTAGCCAGCGTCGTGCGAGATATGTATGGCTGCAAAATGTTCTCTTTAAGATCAAGTCGTTTGACCAGCTTTTTGTTATTATCATGGCCATGCTTATTGGTGTTTTTGCTGGTGTAATTTCTGGTGGCTTCCGTACCCTGATTGGGTTTTTCCGCTACAGCTTCTGGGGTCCCGGTAGTCTGGTGGATGTGGTCACAGCTGCACCAGTATACCTTAAAATCGGTATCCCCGCTGTAGGTGGCGCCGTGGTTGCCTGGGGTGTTCAAATGTTCGCACCTGAAGCCAAAGGTCATGGTGTTCCTGAGGTCATGAATGCAGTGGCCACTCAGAATGGGTTTATCCGCATGCGCGTTGTGGTGATCAAAGCTTTGGCTTCGGCCATGTCTATTGCCACCGGTGCTTCTGTGGGTCGGGAGGGTCCCATTGTCCAAATTGGTTCCGCCTTCGGATCAACCATTGGACAACTTTTTCAAGTTTCGGTGCGACGCATGAAGACATTTATAGGCTGTGGGGCAGCGGCTGGCATTGCGGCCACCTTCAATGCACCCATTGCCGGAGCCATTTTTGCGTCTGAAATTATTCTTGGTGATTTTAGCGCCACAGCTATTGGTCCCATCATCATCTCCTCTGTGTTTGGAACGGTAATCAGTCGAGCTATGTTTGGTAATTTTCCAGCTTTTATTCCACCCACGTACACCCTCCATTCACCCATAGAAATATTCTTCTACATCATTCTGGGAATAGCTGCAGGCGTTGTGGGCTGGTTTTTTGTGCGCTCACTTTACAAGACTGAAGACATCTTTGACGCCTGGAAATTACCGATCCCGCTAAAGGGGTTGCTGGGTGGTGCCCTCCTGGGATTGGTCGCCATCGTACTTCCTCAGGTCCTCGGTGTTGGCTATGAGAGCATGGATGCAGCGCTGAGAGGTCAATATCCGCTTTTAATTATTTCCGGGTTGGTACTGGCAAAAATATTTGCAACAAGTCTCTCCATGGGCTTTGGTGCCTCAGGAGGTGTTTTTGCTCCCTCACTATTTATCGGATCCATGTTGGGTGGTGGTTTCGGAATCATCATCCACAGTTTATTTCCCGAAATTACTGCAGGTAGTGGAGCCTATGCTTTAGTAGGTATGGCTGCCATGGTTGCCGCTACCACGCACGCCCCGGTCACTGCCGTTCTGATCATCTTTGAAATGACCACAGAATATTCAGTCGTGCTGCCACTCATGATCACCAGCATCATCGCCATGGTTATTTCATCACGACTCCTGAAAAAAGGATCCAATATTTATACTCTGAAACTGATCAGACGGGGCATCGATATTTTTGGTGGCAAAGATATCAACGTGTTGGATAAAATTAGCGTTCAGTCTTTGAAAAAACAGATCGTTGATACCCTGCCGGAATCCATAACACTTCAGGAACTTCTGGTAAAAATATCAACCAGTTCTGCCTCAAATTTTTATGTCAAGAACAAGGACAATCGTCTATGTGGAATAATTACCCACTCCGCCATGCGTAGATTTCTTAATCACCATGAAGATATTCCAGTAGATTCCACGGTCAGTGATGTGATGAATAGTCATTTTGAGACTATTTCAGACCATACGCCCATTCATGAAGTACTCCGGAAGATGATTGAAATGGATCTGGAGGCGCTCCCGGTTGTAGATCGTAAGATGCAGCTCCTTGGTGAAGTAGAACGAACAGCCATTGTCCACCAGTACCAGGAACTTCTGATTCACGCAGAATCTGCCAAAGCAGTTGCTCACTCCATGAAGTTTATCCAGAAACAATACCATGAAAAGTCTGAAGTCTTGCCAGGATTCTATATCGCCCGGATAAATGCTCCCTCAGCATTTGTAAATCAATCAATACGTTCACTTAATGTCCGTCAGTCCTATGGCGTGGATATTCTCCTTATAAGACGTGACGAGGGAAGCAAAGAGCGTGATATTATTCCTGATGTGAATGAGAAGCTTCACTTATCGGATCAGCTCCTCATTTTTGGTGAGCAGACTAAAGTTGAGAAGCTTTGTAACAGTAATTAGTTCAACACCTTAAGCTCTCCCTCACCCTTCAAAAAGCACCAGATCTACATTCAGCCACCTCAAGATAAATATTTTTCAATAATGTTTTGCAAATGAGACTTATTCGCATATAATACAGCAAAAACAAATTTTAATTTTATCTTGAAAGGATATACATGTATACAATAAAGACTTTCATCCTCATCACCTCACTTTTATTCATTTCACAGCTGCGTGCAGATGGTCGACGCTATGTGTGGACCTATGAATATCAAACACTCCATCGTGGCGATGCCGAACTAGAATCCTATACAGAATTCGCTCAATTCGATACAGACTCCGGCAGAATTGCCAACACAACACTCCAGTACGAATATGAGATCGGTATGAACAACCGATTTGATGTGGGTGTTTATCAGAAATTTGTGCAAAGCCAAAATTCGCCATTGATCTATGACGGTTTCAAGCTCAGGATGCGCTACAGGCTGGGAGAAAAAGGTCAATGGCCCCTGGATCCATTGATCTACCTGGAATACAAAGACAATGCAGCCTTCGAACATTCTGCGTTGGAAACCAAACTTATTCTTGCTCGGGATTTTGATAAATTCAATCTATCACTTAATCCTGTTCTCGAATTTGAATTTGAGGAAGAAGAAACTGAGGTTGAGTTTGAGTACAGCGCCGGGCTCAGCTATCGACTGCATCCCATACTCAGCCTGGGTCTCGAAACCAAAGGCGATCTCGAACACTTCTCCTGGGGTCCAACGCTGTCCCATGGGAAAGAGGATCTATGGTTCGCTATCGGACTACTCTTCCCGGATTCCAAAAAATCTGGAGCCGATCGTCAGTTGCGCTTTATTATTGGCGTCGGACTGTAAGATCCATTCCGTCTTAATCTACCTTTTTTTCCAGTAATTCTTGAGTAGTTCTGAAACCCAGGGTGGCTGCTTCGTATCCTGCGGCGTAAATTCATAAAATACAGGTTTGATATCCAGTACTGGGGATCCATTTACAGCATCGAGCCCCTGGACAGTCAGTACGCGGCCCTTGACTGCTAAAATTTTCGCGGAGGTAAGACCAATTGGATTGGGGTGATGGGCAGAACGCTGAGCCAGCAGACCCAGTTTTGGCCAATTTTTGTTATTTCTGGGGTGTCTTGAATCCAGTACTTTCTTCTCTGGAGGTATTTTATGAAACACAAAGATGACCTCGACATGGGAGAAAGTTTCCAGACCTGTAAATAATTCTTCGGAAAGGTCTTCCCGTAACTCGATTTGTGAAACAACGGCGCCCCAATCATCGTCTCCAAGATGATGGCGATCATTGGCAACATA
>CAZVSF010000028.1:9699-13979 GCA_964630195.1 uncultured Lentisphaeria bacterium | reverse complement strand
TCAATCCGCAGGACGGTGTCAATCACTGAACTCGTAGTTGTTATGCGAAAATCTACTGGCATATCAAAAGTAATTCCCGATTGGATTGTCTGAATCAACAAATCATCCCCATTTTGTGCACGGTAGGCTCTATAATTGGGATATGCCGATCCATAAATCCATTGCTGAAAGAATGAATCCAGATCTAGACCACTGACCTCTTCACAAACCATCTGGAATTGCTCCGTTGTAGCTGTCCCGTATTTTAGCTCGGGATCTTCTGAATAAGTCCTTAAAATTTCAAAGAATATATCATCCCCGGTTACGTGCCTCAACATATGCAACACCCAGGCTCCCTTATTATAGGTATGCCACCAATCAAATA
Source organism: uncultured Lentisphaeria bacterium (assembly GCA_964630195.1). Taxonomy (GTDB): domain Bacteria; phylum Fidelibacterota; class UBA8477; order UBA8477; family JABMPR01; genus JABMPR01. The sequence goes on along the minus strand of CAZVSF010000028.1, from coordinate 13,615 downwards.
TATTTTCTGTTTCTGTATCCTCCACATAAACAGATCCGTATTGTCGGCTAAGGTTTTTAAATGTTTCCATTTTGTCTCTATATCCTGTGGGACCATACCTTTCTTCCCACCATAGAGCTTCTGCATAGCGGGCGAAACCTTCATTCAACCAGATGTGGTTATAGGTATAACAAGTGATCATATCACCATACCACATATGTGCCAGTTCATGGCAGACTCTTCTTTCTGTAGGATCACCCATGGAAGTCAAGGTTTGATGCTCCATTCCAGTCCCTGTCCCCCACTCGGCGTGTCCATATTTTTCATCCATGAAGGGGTAGGGTCCGAATTGATCCTCATACAGGGCAAGCATCTCTGGGAGTAAATTATAATTCTCGGTCATATACGAGGGATTCGGGTTTTCAGGAGTACTGTATGTGTAAAAAAGGATGGGTAGGGTATCATTATTGGCATCTACATAGATATTGCCCCACTCATAAAACTCATAAATAGAAAGTGATATGAGATAGCTCGCAATGGGGTGACCCACATGCCAATGCCAGGTCTTCGTGCCATCACCATTGTTTGTATCAGAGACGAAGCGTCCATTAGACGCCACGACCATATAATCATCTATGGTTACGACAATATCCGCTGAATCTGCCTTATCACGGGGATAGTCTACCGATGGCCACCATTCCCTGGCGTTATATGGTTGAGAATAGGTCCAGATTGCCCGCTGGCTGAATTCATAATCCCAATTGAAACCCGAATCGTCCTGGTTACCTGCTGGACCAGATTCCGAATATATTAGGACTGACATTTGTTGACCCATAGCTGGTGTCTCATTCAGTGGTATGGATAACATGTCATTGAGGTGTGAAAATGCCACAGAGTCTCCGTCCAGAAACACCGAGGTAACCGTTGTATTACCTACACCTGGGTTATCAGTACTATAATCCAGGTCAATTGTCTCCAGGCTGGTGTCAACCACGACAAGGTGCAGTAGAAATTCAGAGACGATGGAGGTCGTCGCAATATCCATATCAAAATTTAATCCATAATAAGTGATATCGATTTTCTGCTGTTCGGAAGTGGGTTGCATATCACGAAGGAATTGAGCTCCATGCGCATGACCACAGGGTTTCTCTTCATCAACAAAGCCATTTCCGCCTACAGAGATGAGAATTCCCACCAGGAAGAGTAGCTGTCTTTTCCAGTTCTGATACATGCTTAAATCTCTCCTTTTAAATATGCCTGGCGCAAAGCTTCTGGAAATTTCTCTATGGCATATCTCAACATGGTTCTAGGCATATTTTGATAGTGCTGTTGTAAAAACACTTCTTCCGTTGGTCGACTTTTATTCCCCACTTCTCTTAACATCCAACCAACAGCCTTGTGAATGAGATCTTCCTCATCGTTAAGGAGAATTTCGGCCAGCTTAAGGGTATCCTGGAAATCGTACTGACGAATAAAATAGTAGCTTGATATAATAGCGATCCGACGCTCCCAGATGTCTTTTGATCTTGCCAGTGTCTTCAGGTGAGACCTGTCCTTGTCGAACAGATAATGCCCCACAATTTGCAGTGCAGAACTATCAACCAGATCCCAATTGTTGACGTATGCTACTTGATCGAGGTAATCCTCATATATTTGCTTTTTCTCGGTCGCATCTCCATGTTGGTAAAGATGAACCAGGAAAAATAATGCTGTCAGACGGACCTCGTGGTATTTGGAATGCAAAAGTTCAAGGGCATCCAGTCGGGTTACTTCCTTGTGTCGTTTTGCTAGAGCTCGAAGCTGAGGAACTTTAACTCCCACAAATATGTCACCCTCGCCGTATTCACCCCTGGCGGTTTTAAAGAAACGTTGGGAGTGTTTCGCCCTGACAGGGTCCCCTAACTCGATTATTTCGTTCGATATCAGATCGTGAATCTTAGACATAGCTTTTTTCAATATGACGTTCGGATCGAATCATCGCTCGTTTACTCATAATCCTGGCCAATTGTGCAATTTGGCATATGCCGCGAGACCTCTTGTCGGATTCACGATTACGGGATTGCCCACATGGTTGAGGATGGGAATATCATTCTCAGAATTGCCGTATGCATAGGATTTGCTAAAATCAATATCCTGATCATCGGCCAGGTTCTCTGCCAGGGTCACTTTTGCATCACCGACACAGACCAGGCCCTTTGGTCTTCCCGTCAGGATTCCATTTTCATCAACCTCCAGATAAGTACAGAGTAAATGGTCGATCTGCAGAGCCTGCATCACCGGTTTGAGATAATAGTCAATGGAGCCTGTTACCAGAACGGTTTGATGTCCCTGCTCCTGATGCCAGCACAGTTTTTGGACAACTTCAGGAGATAGATTGGGAGCAAGATGTTGATTATAGAAGTCCTGGGCAGAGTCCACAAACAGCTGCAACTCACGACCCTTGTAAAAACTCAAAAACGTTTTAGCCATATATTGCTCATCAACCAACCCAAACCTTTTCAGAACGACGCCAAGAAGCAATTTTAAAATAAAGGTTCTAGAAAGATATCCCTGCTCCTTTAAAACCTTAAAGCCTATAGTGGCACTATCCACTGCCAGGAGGGTTTCATCAAAATCAAAAAAAGCGGCTACGGGAGAGGGGTGTTTTACTGTCATACTTACGCTTTCAGTTTGAAATCTATCCTTTTTAAAACTTTCACCATTGTCAGGTTTATTTGCTTCTTGATTTGAAGCACTTTTTAAACCAAATATTCCTCATAAACAAGCATTTTAGGCAATCGACAAGCATCTTAATTAGTTTGTATTATTTACTAACTAATCCTTGTTGAAATCGCCTAAAAATGTTATCCTATTTCCATAATTGAAAATTGAGGTTGACCGATGAATGTTATCGACAAATTCATGGCGAGAGCCCAGGAAAAACCAGCTCGTATTGTATATCCTGAAGCCAGCGATTCCAGAATTCTGGAAGCAGTTGTTAAAGTGCGATCACTTGGAATTGCCCAGCCCATCCTTGTCGGTAATCCAGATGCTGTCCAGGCCCAGGCAAATGAGCTCAACCTTTCATTGGATGGTATCGAACTTGTTGATAGCAAAACAGATCCCCAGCTTGAGACTTACTCCAGAACATATGCAGAAAAACGAGACCTCAGAGAAGCCATTGCACAGAAACTAGTTCGGAAACCGCTCTCCTATGGTGGGATGATGGTGAGTCAGGGTCACGCAGATGGCATGGTTGCCGGTGTGGCAACTGCTACCAGTATCGTGATCCAGACAGCCACGCTTACAGTTGGATTCCAGAAAGGTCTGTCGACCCCCAGCAGCTTTTTTATCATGATTCTGCCTGATTTTCAAGATGAAAAGGATAAGATCTTTTTATTTGCTGACTCTGCTGTCAATATTCAGCCAAATGCTCAACAATTGGCTGAAATTGGGATTGCTTCAGGAACCAATGCAAAAGCCTTGTTGGGAATCGATCCTAAAATTGCTTTTCTATCTTTTTCCACCCACGGATCCGCTGGACACAAAGATGCCGACAAGGTGATTGAAGCGCTTGCTATCGCAAGGAACATAAATTCTGATTTCGATTTGGATGGTGAACTACAACTGGATGCCGCCATCATCCCAGGTGTTGCTGCTAAAAAAGTAAAAGAGAGCTCCGTAGCAGGGCAGGCCAACGTCCTGGTATTCCCCGATCTTGATGCGGGAAATATCGGGTATAAACTGGTCCAGTACATGGCCAAAGCCAAAGCGATTGGACCCATTCTCCAGGGTTTTGCCCGCCCGGTCAATGATATGAGCCGAGGGGCCAGCGTTGAAGATCTCATCGCCGTCTCAGCGATCACCTCAATCCAGGCGAGGGGATGATCCAGAGCATGAATATTCTCGTTTTCAATTGTGGCAGCTCATCAATAAAATTCAAGCTGTTCAGCATGCC
>CAZVSF010000028.1:0-9599 GCA_964630195.1 uncultured Lentisphaeria bacterium | reverse complement strand
TTCTCGTTTTCAATTGTGGCAGCTCATCAATAAAATTCAAGCTGTTCAGCATGCCCGAGGAACTCGTTTTAGCCGAAGGACTGGTGGACAGAGTAGGGTCAAAGACTGCTTTTGCCGCTCTCAACACGCCTGGAGGCAAATTGGAAATGAATGATGGTATTGGTGATTATCCAGCTGGATTTGCAGTAATAAAGACCATGTTATTGCATCCTGATAAGGGTGCCATTCAATCACTTGAAGATGTAAACGCCTGCGGCCATCGTGTGGTGCATGGCGGCGAAGATTTTGGTGGATCCATGCCCATCACTGCTGAACTGGAGGCTGGGATCGAAGCTGTTTTTGAACTTGCGCCACTCCACAATCCACCCAATCTGACAGGCATTCAGCAGGCTCGCCATATTTTTGGTAACATCCCACAGGTGGCCTGTTTTGATACGGCATTTCATCACTCGATTCCAGAAATCGCCCACCGTTACGCTCTACCAGAGAAGTTCTATAATGAGTATAAGATCCGGCGCTATGGCTTTCATGGGATGTCACATCAATTTGTTGCACGCCAGGCCGCTCAGATGTTGGGCAAGCATAAATATTCAGTAAATCTCATTACCTGCCATTTAGGGAATGGTTCTTCAGTGGCTGCCATTAGAGATGGCCACTCAATAGACACCAGCATGGGTCTTACCCCACTTGAAGGTTTGGTAATGGGAACACGTAGCGGTGATCTGGATCCGGGGATCATTTTTTACCTGCACCGCAAGGGCTACGATACCGATAGTCTTGACAAACTTCTGAACAAAGCGTCTGGTCTGTTGGGAATTTCAGGGACTTCAAATGATGTCCGAGATCTGGAATCCAGGGCAGATGCAGGTGATGCAATGGCGTTGCTCGCCCTGGACATTTTCGCCTATCGGATCAAAAAATACATCGGTGCATATATGGCCGTATTGAACCGGGTTGATGCCATCGTTTTTACCGGTGGCATCGGCGAGAACGATACAACTATGCGACAAAGGATTCTCGCAAATCTTGACCAACTGGGAATTCTGGTGGATGAAGCAAAAAATTTGTCGCTTGGGGGAGCCGCTGGAGAGATTCAAACCGGTGCATCCAGAATTAAGGTGCTCGTCATCCCAACCAATGAGGAACTCGCTATCGCACGGGATACCTACAAATTGACCAAGAATTAGGAAACAAGGAGAATAGATATGTCAACAATGGATCGCATAAAAAATGTTGCGGCTGAACTTTTAAAAATTGACAGCTCCCGCGTAAGCGAGTCATCCCGCTTTGTGGAAGATCTGGGCGCTGATTCCATGCAATCCATTGAGCTGGTTGCGGCCTTTGAGGAAGAATTTGATATCGAAATGGATGAAGATGCAGCCCTGGGTGTGAAGACAGTAGGTGACGCTGTCGGATTCATAGACAAAGTTATTGAGGAAGGATAGAGCGTCTTGAACTCAGATAAATACCTGGCTCTCACCCCGGAAGCCATCAAAATCCTCAAGGGAAATGGTTGCTGGTCACGAAGCTGGTCAAAAGTCAAGGTAACCCGGGGATTTGACCCTACGCGTATTGCCGGGACCATTTTTAGAGGAGATGTCCGTATCGGCAGCCTGGATGGGGAGTTTATCCCTCGGGATGGTATCAGACGCTATGCTGGAATTTTTGATGCCAACCTGCACAATGTCGTAATTGGTGACAATTGCCATATCTCAAATGTTAACGGATGGCTTTCGAACCTGATCATTGAAGATGATGTCCTCATGGAAAATGTGGGCTCCATTGTCTGTCAGGGAGATTCAAGTTTTGGGAATGGACATTCCATTGAGGTTCTCAATGAAGGTGGAGGTCGTGAACTCAAAATTACTGCGATCACCAGTGCCCAGACCGCCTATCTGTCAACCATGTATCGCCATGATCCTGAATTGGTCAAGGCTCTTGATCAACTCGCCGATGATTATGCCAAAAAAGTTCGCTCTGATCGGGGAATCATTGGCAAGGGCGCGAAACTTTTTCACTGTCAAAATATTGTGAATGTCAATATTGGTCCAGGAGCCGTATTGAGGGGTATTCAAAATCTTAAGGAAGGGACTATCGCTTCCTCGCTGGACGCCCCGACATTTGTCGGAGATGGGGTCATTGCAAAGGACTTCATTATTCAAAAGGGAGCGCATGTTACAGATGGCGCTTTACTATCCTCAACGTTGATTGGCGAAGCTACAAAAATAGGCAGACAATTTTCAGCCGAAAACTCTGTTTTGTTTTCAAACTCCGAAGGCTTTCATAGTGAGGTCTGCTCCATATTTGGAGGTCCCTACACGGTAACCCATCACCGCTCAACCCTCTTGATTGCAGGTATGTTTTCCTTTTTCAATGCTGGCAGCGGTACCAACCAATCCAACCACATGTACAAGTTAGGACCTCTGCACCAGGGTATCATGGAGCGTGGTAGTAAAACCGGATCCTCATCCTATCTCTTATGGCCATCACGGGTCGGTGCTTTTTCCGCTGTCATGGGCAAGCATTATGCGAATTTTGACAGTAGTGATTTTCCCTTTTCTTATGTGAATGAGGATGGGGGTCAATCCACTTTGGTCCCAGGTATGAATTTCTTCACAGTCGGAACGATGCGGGATGGTCTCAAATGGCCAACGCGGGACAAAAGGAAAAACGAGGACAAACTTGACCAGCTGCATTTCGAGGTACTTTCTCCCTATACTGCCCAAAAAATGATGAGCGGTCAAGCCATCCTCCTGGATCTATATGCTTCAGCGGAAAAGGGTCAGGAGTATGTAAGTCATCAGGGAATTCTCATCAAGCGACTCCTGCTTAAAACCTGTAGTCGCTATTACCGTATGGCACTGGAGAAATACATTGGAGATGTCCTGGTCGCCCGGGTAAAGACTCACCCTGCCAAAGATTTAAAGACTTTTACGTCAGTAGAAACTGGCACAGTGGTTGGAGCAGCAAATTGGGTGGATGTCTCGGGGTTATTGTGCGCTCAGCCTAGACTCAACGAACTCCTTCAAAGTATAAAAGCTGGAGGAGTGAACGACTTGCCAGGACTGCAGGACGCGTTTCAGAAAATTCATGACAACTACTCCATGGATGAATGGTCCTGGGTGTTGGAGGTGCTCCCCTCGATCTATGGTTTTGAGTCCATCACTACTGAGCAGCTGGTGAGTGTTCTCGAGAAGTGGCAGGTTTCATCCAACAAACTACTCAACATGGTGGAAATGGATGCCTCCAAGGAATTCGAGGGAACAGTACGCACTGGATTTGGGGTTGACGGTTATCAAAATGAAGACTTTGATGCTGTTCGAGGAATTTTTGAATCCAACACCTTCAAAAAACAATTGGATGACATGAGAACACAGGTCGAGAAAGATTACGATCAGACCTTGAGCATTTTTAACAATTTATAAGATGGAGAACACATGAGACTCATAATACAACCGGACTATGATCGCTTGAGCAAATGGACAGCTCATTATATTGCCAAAAGCATCAATGCCTTCTCCCCTGGCAAGGATAAACCATTTGTGTTGGGACTGCCAACGGGATCATCGCCAGTTGGCACCTATAAAGAACTCGTAAATCTGGTCAAGGAAGGCCAGGTATCCTTTGAGAATGTAATCACCTTCAATATGGATGAATATGTAAATATTCGTGAAGGACACCCTGAAAGTTATCACTCATTCATGCGTCAAAATCTGTTTAATCATATCGGTATCCCTGAAGAGAATATCAATATTCTAAATGGGAACGCTGAAGACCTGGTGGCAGAATGCGATGCTTTTGAAGCAAAAATAAAATCAGTGGGTGGAATTAGGCTATTCCTTGGGGGTATCGGACCTGATGGACATATCGCCTTCAATGAACCAGGATCTTCACTGCACTCCAGGACCCGTGTGAAAACCTTAACCTATGATACACGGATCGCCAACTCCCGCTTTTTCGGGAACGATATCGAATCTGTTCCCAGGCTGGCTCTCACAGTTGGGGTAGGAACGGTAACCGACTCCAAAGAAGTCGTGTTGATCGTCAACGGCCATTCCAAAGCGCGAGCTTTGTATAAAATGATAGAAGAAGGTGTCAATCACATGTGGACATCCTCGGCGTTACAACTGCACCCCAAGTCGATGGTGGTCTGCGATGAAGATGCCACCTATGAGTTAAAGCATGGTACTTATAGATATTTTAAGGATATCGAAAAAAAGAATCTGGATCCATTTGCCGTGTAACAACGGTATTGTGTACACCATCCTCCTAAGAAGCCCCTTGAGTAAGGGGCTTCGTGGTTTTTAGCTCTTTTAGTAAGGGAAACTCAGTTTATTTCAGCAACAGGACTTTTCTTGAGGTTTGAGTATTGAGGTGAGACAACGTAGCAATGTAAACGCCACTGGGAAGCTCTGCCCCTGAGTCGTCTCTACTGTTCCAACTCAGGCTATGCTTCCCTTCGCTCAGGTCAGAGACAAGCAATTGTCTAACCCTGTGGCCCTTGCTGTCATAAATGGAAAGAGAGACAGAGGCCTTTTCAGCCAGCTCAAACTCAATCGTCGTGCTTCCATTAAATGGATTGGGGAAAACAGAAATGAGCTGATGAGATTCAGGCAGATCATTGCGGGACTCGGTTCCATTTGTGCTGAGCAATTCGTCCAGGATCGATGTAACGGCTGATTCATTATAACCTATCGCGTTGTATCTCACCACGCCATCCATATCAATGATGGTATTTCGCGGAATAACTCCAATGCCAAAGTCGCTCCAGATACCTGAACTCCGGTCATCTGCGATGGGATAGGTCGCGCCCAGGTTTGCCCATGCCTGACAACTCAGCGAGTTAAAATCATTTCCCAATGAGACAATAAAGAGTCCCTGGGCAGCTCTGCTCTGGTGGAAATTTTCCAGGTGCGGAACCTCCGCACGGCAAGTACCTCACCATGATTCAAAGAAATTGAGCCAGAGAACCCGGTTGCTCATCCCCTGCTCTGGTTCCAGCAAACTGCCCAGGCTTACATTCCCAGAGCTGTTTGCGCAGAGACTTACAATTTTGTCCCGTGTGGCCTGACTTATGGTTTGCCCCACCGTATACTGGCCATAAGTCACTGAACTAAAAAGATATATCATCATGGCTAAGGAAATGATCAAACCCCTTTTACCAACATTCTTTTTCATGTGATCTCCATTTTAGCAAAGCCTTCAAACCAGGCTATCCATGTTATTTATTCCAGGAAATATAAGTGTTGAATGAAATCCTGATGTCGTTTGACAGACATTTCGCAGCATAGCAATTCTGATAATATTTTTAGTAAATCACCATCGTTATTCCCTTATTTCGATAATATTTTAAGATATATTGGCTTGCACTTAAAATATTTCAGGAGACCACTATGATAGACGATCGCGATATCCAGATATTGGAATTACTTCAGGAGAACGGGCGTGCCACAGCCAGTGAAATAGCCAAGGTTGTACAGCTATCGATTCCAGCCATTGGCGAACGCATGAAGAAACTTACTGAGAAGGGTCTTATTAAAGGATATTCCACGGTATTAGATCACAAAAAAGCTGGTCTGGATCTGACAGCTTTCGTCTTCATCGTCAGTGAACGTTCTGACCATTATGATAAATTTGTAAACAAGGCTTCACAGTCAAAATCAGTTCTGGAATGTCATTCTATTATTGGAGGGGGCTCCCATATTCTAAAAGTAAGGGTCCGAAATTCGCAGGCACTGGAGGATCTGCTTTATGAGATTCAAAATTGGCCTGGCGTAAACCGGACCCAATCAAACCTGGTCTTGTCTACCTATAAGGAAAGCACGGCCATAGATCTACATGGCTTGCTACCTGAGAAGCAGTAAACAGCTGATATATTCTATATTATTTTAGCATCCCTTCTTTATTATTTTAAACAATTCTCGATATTCGCTTAAATTATTATTGACAATTGCATGATATACTTGTTAATTGTATGCCATGATGAACAATTATACCAAACAAACAAACGCGTTATTAGAGGAGTCTTTCTAGTGGCAAAGATTAAAGCAGAGTATATCTGGATAGATGGGCATGAGCCAACATCCAAGCTTCGTTCAAAAACAAAAGTTATTGATGGACCTATTACCGCTTTGGACCAGGTTCCTGATTGGGGTTTTGATGGATCCAGCACAAACCAGGCAGAAGGGCACGATAGTGACCGAGCCCTGCATCCTGTAGCCTTCTACCTGGACCCAATACGTGGTGGCGAGAACATTCTGGTGATGACTGAGGTGCGTTATCCCGACGGTAAAACCCACGAATCAAACAAGCGTGCTCACCTCCTGGAAGTTGCCAATAAATATGAAGCAGAAGCGTCCTGGTTTGGTATTGAACAGGAATATACTTTTTTTCAGGGGCGATCACCCCTTGGTTGGCCTGATGGCGGCTACCCTGCGCCTCAGGGACCTTTTTATTGTGGTGTAGGTGCGGACGAGGTTTTTGGAAGAGATATTGTGGAAGACCACATGGAGGCCTGCATTCGAGCTGGCATCGGCATCTCTGGTGTGAATGCTGAAGTAATGCCAGGACAATGGGAGTTTCAAATTGGACCCCTGGGACCCCTGGAAAGTGGTGATCAGCTTTGGGTTGCCCGTTGGTTGCTCTATCGTATCGCCGAAGAATATGGTGTAAACGCCAGTATCCATCCCAAACCGGTCAAGGGTGACTGGAACGGTGCTGGAGCCCATACCAATTTCAGCACCAAAGCCATGCGTGAAAGCGGTGGCTATGATGTTGTCGAAACTGCCTGTAAAAAATTGGGCGAGATGCATGAAGAACATATTGCTGTTTATGGCGCACACAACGAGGAGCGTCTCACAGGTCTTCATGAAACCTGCTCCATTCATGAGTTCCGCTATGGCGTAAGTGATCGCGGTGCTTCTGTGCGTATTCCATTGCAGACCGTGAAGGATGGTAAGGGTTATCTGGAGGATCGTCGTCCTTCAGCCAATATGGATCCATATGAAGTTTGTGCCATTTTGATGGAGACTGTCTGCTCCTAAAGACTTCTCCCCTTCATTAGGATTATCAAAGCCACTTCTGTCAATAGGGGTGGCTTTTTTTATCTAATACTTGCAGAAGGAGGGTCGATAGGTAAACATAGGACTAACTCTGGATTTCATGGTGCTATTGTATTAAAACATTTTATGCAGAGGGGTGGCTGTTACTTTAATGGCCATGAATAAAAGCAATACCCTAAAAGCACTGGATTATCTATTCGTTCTCCGTCCAACTCTGTTCTTTCCAATCTGGACCATTGCGCTGGTTGGAGCATACGCCGCGAAGCGTTATGCAGAATCCTGGGAGCCCCTGGGTCTCTGGTATGGAACTATCGTCTTTGCTTTGTACACGCTGACCATCGGTGCTGTTTATCTTATCAATAATATCGTTGATCGCCACAACGATGCCACGAACAATAAGGTTTTCCTTGTTGCTGATGATTACATCCCTCCTCGGCGTGCCATGCTATACCTAAGCGGCATTTTAACGCTCGTTGCCATCTTATCCCTGTCGGTCCATACGAGTCTCTTCTGGTGGTTTGCAGGTATCTTTCTTTTCTGGGGTGTTGCGTACAGCGTAAAACCGTTTTCTTTGAAAGATCGACCTATCGGGGGTGTTGTAACCAGTGTTGTCTCCGGCTTTGGTCTTTTTGGGTTTGGATGGTTCCTCTATTCACCAATGGGTGGCATTCAGGTGTGGTGGCACGCTTTCCCCTATGTGCTGGCCTGGACCAGTATCAGCATGCTCACTACCATTCCGGACAGCTATGGAGATGCGCTGGATAAGAAGGAAACCATTGCCGTAGCACTGGGACACTCCAAAACACAGGATTACGCTTTTCTTCTACTCATTCTGGCTTTGATTTTCTCTCTTTTAACATGGGACTGGGTCATGGGCATCAGTGGCTTATTGGCTTTGCCATTCTACACGTTAATGTGGCGGAAACGGGACACCAAGAGCACACTCAAAGCCATTCGCTGGGGTGTCAGCTTTCTGTCCTTCTCCATGTTTGTTGTTTTTCCCTTATACTTTGTCGCATGCTTCCTGGTCTTTTTCCTTGCGAGGTGGTACTATCAAGGACGCTTCGGTCTCAATTATCCCACATGGAAAACCACCACCGAATGATTCATGTAAAAGATAATAAGTGTGATTTTTGTGGCACCTGTGTGGCTGTCTGCCCGGTGGATGCAATCGAATTGCGCGAAGCGGATATCACCATAATACATGAGACCTGTATCGATTGCGACATCTGTGTCTGGGTGTGTCCAATTGATGTCCTGGAAACAAGAGAAAAGGTAATGCCTCATGACTGATTTTGACGTCATTGTTGTGGGCGGTGGTCCGGCAGGTTCTATTGCTGCCTATGAAGCAGCAAAATCAGGACTAAAAACCATCCTGCTTGAGAAAGACAGGGATATTGGTTCTCCCGTTCGGTGCGCTGAAGCCATTGGTGAGGATGGTCTCAATCAATTCATGGAGGCTGATCCTCAGTGGATTGCTGCAACCATTAAATACGCGCAACTCAATGCGCCCAATGATACCGCTCTCCGTCTTCCGCTCCCCATCGAAAATGGGCTTATCCTCCATCGCCGGATATTTGACTACGCACTGGCACAACGGGCTGCAGCAGCCGGTGCTGAGGTTTTGACCAAAGCCTATGTTGATGGCCTCATCGTTTCTGACGGCATTGTCGAGGGTGTTCATTACCAGTATTTTGGTGAGAATCGTTCGCTAAAGGCTAAGATTGTTATTGGCGCTGATGGTGTGGAATCTCGCGTAGGAAGGATGGCCGGACTGCGAACCGCTCTAAAATTGAGTGACACAGGTTCAAGTTATCAAGTTACCGTGGCAGATGTGGATGTGGAACAGGATGTCATCGACTTTTACTTCGGACAAAAAAGGGCACCTCGTGGGTATCTCTGGATTTTCCCAAAAGGTAACGGCATGGCAAATATCGGACTTGGTGTTGTGGGCAAGGGCGTTCGCGAGGTCATTGCCAAAGATCTATTGGATAAGTTTGTTGCAGATCGCTTTCCCAAGTCAGCCATTCTTACAGCTGTAGCTGGTGGAATTCCTCTGGCAAAAACTTTGAAAAAAATCACCACCCACGGTCTCATGCTTGTAGGCGATGCTGCGCGTATGGCCAACCCCCTGTCTGGGGGTGGAATTATCTCTGGCATGATAGCCGGCAGGATTGCAGGTCAAGTTGCTGCTCAGGCAATTCAAGCTGGTGATGTGAGTGAGCAAGGGCTTAAAGAATTCCCGGCTCGCTGGCACAAAGAAGTGGGTAAGAACTATGAAATGGCCCACAGGATATCCAACTCTATTCGTGAAATTACCGATGAACAGTTTGACAAGATGGCCGAGGAGCTTAGTGCCCTCCCGCCTGAAAAACTGAATCTAAGAAGGGTCTTTACTGTTGCGGCGAAACATAAGCCCAAGATATTGCTTGACGTAACACGGGCTTTCGCTGGCTTTTAATACAATGGATAAAAACGGTCAATAATACCATTTATACTTCAAACTGCGCGATATCTTCTTCATCTTTTACAGTTCTG
>CAZVSF010000027.1:7842-20327 GCA_964630195.1 uncultured Lentisphaeria bacterium | reverse complement strand
ATTGGCTATCGAAAAATGTCCAAACTCCTGGATCAAAGAGGATGGAAATATCTTCTGGAGTCACTTGGCCAGATAAAATAATCCAAGGATTCATTCATACAGCCACTTCCCACCCGGTTCTATTCATTTCTCCCACATCAATCTGCTTAAATAAAATGACAGCATTAATAGATGACAATAACAGTATTGTTTATTGTTGCTGTGTGAGTATCCACTTTTATTTTAGACCATCACAAGACGTGAAATATTTTTGATTGGCGATTTTGAGCACATTTTTATTAAATATCGCTCAAAATTCTAGATGAGAGGAGATGGGATGAGAAGAATCATTTTGGTTTGTGCGATATGTGTGATGGTGCTGATCAGCTGCGCCACCGTTGAGCAGTATAGCGGGAAAGCATTGCTGGCGGTTGGCGGAGTCGTTGCCAAAGCCATGGAAGGCTCAACCAGTACAATTTCAGATGTGACACCCTTTATTAAACTTAACAATGTAAATAGGGCCAGACCATTTACTGCACTTGAAGCGGATTATATGGCCAAGGCAGGAATTTCTGCACCTGAAAATCCCAGTAGTGCTGTGATCCTATTCTCCAGGGGCATGAAATTATTGCAGATCGATGGCAGTGTACAGGCCAATGGAAATGAAATGACGTATTTCGGAAGTGGTGTGTATACCATCCCTTTGGATCTGGTCAGTGGGACAGAAGTGGCTTTCACAGTAACAGGTTCTGCTGAAGATGCCGTCAGTTTTACTGAAACATATGTTGGTGAAAAAATCACACTGACGTCACCTGCGCCAAATTCTGAGATCGATCTATCAAGAGGATTTGAAATAGAGTGGACACCTGGTTCCGATACCACCAAGTTGGTCAAGCTGTCCATGATGGTGACCCAAATCGGACTGGAAAATGTACTACCCGTGGGACTTTTCAACGATGTGGGTCATGCCACCATCACATCAGAAATGCTGGCTGAAACACTGCAGCCAGCCACCAAATTTAAAATGGGTGCAAACATTCTCCAGCTCGAACGTCAAAAGGACGAGATCAGATACATCATGAATGGAGACGCCATCGTTAGCTATTTAGATATTGATGCCATCGAAGTAAATGTGGTGGGATCTCCGGAGAAAAGAGAGGGTCCCGCCATTCCAGCTGTGGTCGTTACAGAAGGGGATGTTACCCTGACCATTTCAGAATCACTTAATAAATACAACCCTATGGTGGGTGCCGTTGCAGATATTGACAAAATAAAACATGTCGGGTTGAGTTCATTCGTTTTTAAGGGGGTGACCGGTGGGTCGTGGGAGACAAAAGAAACCCAGGGAAATTATGTGGTCACCACTACCAAAAGCTGGGGACGTGATTTTGGTGTACCCGTTCTCACCCAGTTTGCCAATTATATGGCAGATGGTATCATGACTGCCATGACCGTGGGACTTGGGGCAGAGGAAACCCCTCGGGATGCCTTTGTAAACACGCCGCCTTACAAGAGAATGGCCGAATTAAAAGCCAAATCAGATACCAAGTCTTTTGTAGTCAAAGCCAGGGAGCTGGCTGATTTCAGTTCCTGGAAAAATATAAAGGTTCGAGTTGGTGGAACTGATTCCTGGTATTTTGATATGATGCAAACCTCAGGAGCAGATGCCCTTGCCGAATGTTATATCACTGCTAATCGACAGGAACCTGTCACCGGGGAATGGGATGATTTCGTATTTGATGTAACGATTGGCATCAGCTATAGGAGTTATCAAGGTGATGTCGTCATGCCGTCGATGATCCCACCGGCCACGGCCACCTATGTTTCGGAAAAAATCACCATCACAAAAGACACGACCTATGAAGAATTGCTAAAGGCCTTCAAGGTGGAATCAGTTATGATCGCATACGCAACTGCGCTGGATAAATGGGTTGCCGCAAACAAAGCTCTGGAGAGTTGATCGCTACCAGGGGTAGAAAAAATAGATACAAAAAAACCCGATCTTGCGATCGGGTTTTTTGTGACTCCTAGGAGAATTGAACTCCTGTTGCGAGAATGAAAATCTCGAGTCCTAACCACTAGACGAAGGAGCCAAGAACAAAGCTCGGAAATAATATTCAGATTCCCAGGGAACACAAATATAATCTCTCCGACAGAATTGGGGTGAACGGTCGGGCTTGAACCGACGACCACGCGGACCACAACCGCGCGCTCTACCAACTGAGCTACGCCCACCATGAACACTTTAAAAAGCGGGTCAATATATGCGGCTGGAAATGCTCCTCCAAACGCTTTTCATCGGTCAAATTAGCCTAATATTTTAGGGACCAGATTCCTGACAAGCTGGCTGTACACAGGGATTCCACCAGAAAATTCAGGCCAAAGCTCTCCCTCGATCAGAGGTCTGCAGTAAGTTTTAAATGCATCCGTTACATGGAAGCCATCGTCGCGAATATAATCTGTAAGAAGCACCTTTTCCTTGTTGGCGATATTTACAATATCAGTATGCCCAACCGACCATGAGTAGGGTGTATCTGAATCCCTGACAATCGTAACCATCTGTCCGTTAAGACCTTCGACAGCCAGGCGAACTGCTTCTTTTCCAACAGCAATCGCCTGCTCTACATCGGTTTTAGAAGCAATATGTCTTCCAGATCGCTGAAAATAATCAGGCAGGGCATTGTGCACTTTGATCTTCAGTTTGTTCTTGATGAGATTCGAGATAAAATCGCCGGCTCCACCCAATTGAGTATGACCAAACATATCCACAGTCCCGGCATCTGCGACAAACTTGCCTGCTTCATTTTGCAGTCCTTCGGAAACGGCGATGACACAATAACCGACCTTTGCGCGAATACGCTCAACTTCAGCCAAAAAGGCATCCTCCTTGAATGCGATCTCAGGCAAGAGGATGATATGTGGGCCTTCATTTTCACTGTTGGCAGCCATGGCTGTTGAGGCAGCGATCCATCCGGCATGACGCCCCATGGTCTCAGCGACAAACGCTTTGGTGCTATCGTGGTGCATGGATGCAACATCGAAAGAGGCCTCTCTCAGTGAGACAGCATTGTATTTTGCAGCAGATCCAAACCCCGGGCTGTTGTCAGTAACGGGTAGATCATTATCGACTGTCTTGGGAACTCCAATGCAGGTGACCTCATAGCCCATATCATGAGAGAGTTGAGAAATTTTGTAAGCCGTGTCCATAGAATCATTACCACCATTGTAGAAGAAGTAGCGCACATCATGGGCTTTGAATACTTCAATAATTCGTTCAAAGTCAGCACGATTCTTTTCCAGGGATGGAAGTTTTTTTCGACAGGATCCAAAAGCCGCCGAAGGTGTGTAGGGGAGTCTATCTATATCAATGGAGCTCTCCTGGCTGATATCGACCAGATTTTCTTCCAGCACACCATTGATACCATAAAGACCACCATAGATATTGTCAATGATTCCAGTTTCCTGAGCGGCTTTGATGACGCCATATGCAGATCCATTGATCACACTGGTCACTCCTCCGGATTGTGCATAAACGGCGTTGGCTTTAGCCATATAATTTTTCTCCCTTCTTAAACTTGAGCAAGATTTCTTAGGAAATTCTTTCGCCGGATTTAAAATCCTTATCCAGCACATCTAGTTCTTTAAGTTTATCTTCTAATTTATTGATCCGAGAATTGGCGATTAAGGCAAATGCCAGTGCTGCCAATCCAAATATAAATCCCATGCTTCCCATTTTTACCTCCTACCAGTTTCGTGCTTTACGGATGGCTTTAATTGCGTAAGGTGCTGCTTCTTCAGCCAGATCCAAGAGCTTGAGAGCATATTGCTGGATCTCCCATTGTGCCCCTGCATGAATTCTTAATTCAATAAAGTGGATCAAATTATGAAGATTGACGGTTGCGTACATCTCAGTATACATGTTTTGAGGTAAGACCATCCTGGCCTGCTCTCGGGCAACACCCTGTTCGATCAGATCCTCATAAAACTTGAAGGCATCCCTGGTGTGGTTTGCCACCAGGTCATGAATATTTTGACCATCTTCGGTTTCAGCGAGAAGCTCATCGGTGCTGGCCTGGCGGTTTGTCTTGGCTTGTTGACGATATGCCTTGGGGATATAGAACTCAAGATTCATGGATGTGTAGCGACGACTAATTTCATTATAGGACCAGGTACGGTGGCGATGCCACTGACGGGTAACAAATAATGGGCATTTGACATGGAAGGTAAAAGCCACGTGTTCAAAAGGCGAGGTGTGTCTTTCATCGGCAAGATACTGGATCAGGACCTTATCCTTTTCATCCAGCTCCTCACGGCGTTTTCCAAATGAAACCCTGGCGCCATTGACAATTTCTACATCAGACCCCATGGTGTTGATGAGACGAACAAAGCTGATCCCATCTCCCAGGACATCAAATGCCTTGAATTGTTTTGAATCATTGGCCATTCTATTTCCCTTTCCGTGCAGTATATCTTTTAATAAAAGCCTCTACCAGATCGCTGTTGCCGCCAGTCATTCCCGGTCGGATAATAGTGTCCGGCCGATTGTATGTGATATCATCACCCCTGACGGTTTTCATCGTTCCGCCCAAGGCTAATAAAAGTGCGTGACCTGCACATACATCCCATTCGTTCTTGGGTCTCAAGGTCACAAAGAAATCCTGTTGACCTGCTGCCACCAGACCAAGTTTATACGCCACACTTCCGATGGGAATGAGTTCCTTGAATTCATTGGCCCAGGGTTCCCACAAACCGCGTCTGGTTTCTGAGCGGCTATTCAAGCAGCCCACATTGATCAACTGAGTCTCTTGACAAAGACTGGCTTTTTCATTTTGATACCAAACCTGACCATTCTCATCAGTTCGAAAGAGCTCTTTTGTCACGGGGTTGTACAGGACCCCCAAAATGGGAAGACCATTTTGCACAAGACCTATGGATGTTACAAAATGTGGAACACCTTCAATAAATTCTTTGGTGCCATCCAGGGGGTCTACAATCCAGACAAACTCCTTGTCGAGACGCGCTTTTGAATCAACCGTTTCCTCAGACAGCCAGCCAAACTCAGGGGTGGCTTCCATGAGAAATTGTTTCAAAAAGGCATCGGTCTCATGATCGGCAGTCGTGACAGGGTTGTGGTAACTTTTATCCTGAATTTCATAAGCATTTTTATAATATTTTATGAGGATATCACCCGCTTTCAGAGCGGCATCCACGGCGAGAGTATGCAGATTTGTCATGGGCGTATCATAACATTTTGCACCCCTTGGCGCCAGTTCGTATTTCAGAGATATTCAGGAGAAACGGTCTTGTCCGTATAAGCAGACAGGAACTTTATTCATCCAGCAGTAGATCTGGAATTACAATATCCGTACGCTTTATCAAACCCTGATGATATGCATAAACCTTTGAGCTGATCCGGGCTCCTACTTTCTGGGCCTTGTCATGATCATCCCACCCACGCGTTAAAATGACCAGAACATACGGACTTGAGCCGGGGGGATAAACCAATGCGGCGTCATGGGCGATCCTGGTGATCGAGCCTGTTTTATGAGCAACGACCACATCATCAGGCAAACCGGCTGGGATCATATTATTGTAGGTCTGTCGTTTAAGAATTTCCTGCATTTCCTGTCTCGATGAGTCAGCCAGCACATCTGAATTATACACAGCCTGCATCACTTTCATCATCCCCCAGGCTGAAGTTACATTGTTCAAACCCATATTATATGCTTTGAGATCCTCGACGCCACGCATCACCAGTACCCCATCAGCATGAATCTTACGCAAGGTGGCACCAATGGAATCTGGACCGGTATATTCCATCAAAATATTCGTGGCCAGATTGCTGCTATGGGTTATCATCTTTTCCATAATTGCATAGATGCTTAGATTTTTATTCAGATAGGGATAAAGAATCTCGTCTTTTTCAGATTCAATAGGCAGACTGAACAGGCTACCATCAACAATACTGGTGAATTGGTTTGTAAGGGGTATCTCACTCTGTAGATCAATATCACCCTCATCACGCATTTTGAAGAGCTGGAACATGATCGGGGTTTTCATGGTGGAAGCAGCATGAAATAGTTCATGAGCGTTATAGGCTAGAATTTCTTCTGTTTCCAGGTTCATGTAGGCGATACCCACTTCGTGGGGCACTTCTTCTTCGGTCGTGTTTTTGAAAGTAGCACACGAATTGAGAAACAGAAGTGCCAGGGCAAAATTGAAGATGTACCTGCTTAGCTGCATTTAGTCTTTTTCCTTATTTTCTGTTTTGGAGTTGGAGCCAAAAACATTCCCACCAAAATAATTTTCCACTTCCTTGCGTATGACATCACCCTCTGGCGTAAAGTGGGTTGCCACTCTTAGAAAGTATTCCGGGTAGTATTCATATTCCACAGCCTCAATAAAGTGTTTATCCTGGATGATTTCATCTCTCTGCAGACGATTATCCTCATCATAATAATATCTGTTGGCAGTTACCACACCGGATTGGGTAGCAGAAAAGGTCTTCCAGATGAGCTGTTGTTTATCATTGTACTGGTTTTCGACCGTATGGATGAGATCACCATGCTTATCAAGTGCTTTTTCTGTCAGGACCTGGCCCTGGTCGTTATGAGTATAGTTCGAAATAATGATGGGCTTGCCCTCAGGATCCAGCTGTGCAGATTTTAATAATTTGCCTCCACGATAAGCATTTCGTTTTTCCCACTCCGTTTCCAGACTGGAATTATAGGATACAATCTGGATAGTCTGGCCGGCTTCATTGAGGCGTGTTAATACCCTGGAGGTCAGTTCTCCCCGGAGATCTGCAGAACCAGGTATGTCATCCAAACCGAGGGGAGCATAGGTTGTGTTGGTAATGTTTCGGTTGACGTGATCATAGTCAACTTCTCGATAGATCGACCCATCTTTTTTACGATAGACTTCCTCTACAAGGTTCTGATTCCCATCGAAGAGAAGATCCCAATTTAATAAACCATCATCTGTAAATCTATGCTGGGCAAGGAGCGTATCGTGCAGGCCATATTTTGATTCTACTCTGATATAGTCAATTGTTGTGAAGGTCGAATGCATTGTGGTATCACCACCAGGACGGAAAAGCCAGGATTCATCCAGTTCAGATCGGCTGTTGTAATACAAAGTTCTGTTGATACCACCACCATGATAGAAAACCCAGGTTCCGTCAAAGGAATCCGGGGAAGAGAAGCTCTCAGAAAAGGCCGGCAAGCCAAAGGTATCGTAAAAACGGGTGACAGCAGCTGCGAAGGTATCAGGCAGCGCTGCTATTTCCTCGCGAATGACCCTGTCATGATCATCTCTGTACCAGGTGTGCAGCCATTTAGGAGAACCAGCTTGATCATAGCTGAACTCTTCAGCGACAAAGCCATCCTTATCAAATTTTCTTACGGATACAGGGTGGAATCCGTAGCGACTGGAAAAGATGCTGTCTTGCAACACTTGCCCATCAGCTCCGAGAACAGTTCGTTTAAAAACTGCTCCGCTTTTTGGGAGGCGATACTCAACCATTTTCTTGTTCCCCTGCCCCCTGGAGATCTCCTCCACAAAAGGTGTCTGATAATTGTATTTGT
Organism: uncultured Lentisphaeria bacterium; assembly: GCA_964630195.1. Taxonomy (GTDB): domain Bacteria; phylum Fidelibacterota; class UBA8477; order UBA8477; family JABMPR01; genus JABMPR01. The sequence goes on along the minus strand of CAZVSF010000027.1, from coordinate 12,762 downwards.
AGATATGTTGGATCTGGCTGGGTGAAGCAGGATGTTTCCAGGTACGCACAGATTGTTGAAATAGCTCCACATCACCAAGATGGGTAAAAAGAAAGCGACCATCAACACTGAAATTGCTGCGCTCCATGTCCCCTTGAGAATTATACAGGAGATCACTTGTCCAGACGGGATTTCCCCCTGGATATAGTTCTGAAATACGTTTGACGCTGCCTTCCGGGCTGAACGTGTATTCATAGGGGGCTTTGTGTGGTTCGTACAGGACCTGCCCGACGAGTTGACCCTTAATATTGTATGTGTTTTTCAGCTCCAACTCATCTGAGCCAGGTCGATAGGATTCAGTGTAGAGGAGGGAGTCATTCCCATCGAATATCATCCGCATTCGGCGATGACCTTTTCGGTCAAACAGAAAAAATTCCCTGCCCAGTAATTCATTTGCTTCACCAAACCAGGAACGCTGACTCAACTGCCCCTGTTGTTTGTAGCTTAGAAAACGAAGCACCAGGCGATGCCCTGGCTCCGAAAAATAATATCCACCGATCAATTCACTATCAGCATAGACCAGCGAATCCGTTCGTAACGTATGCCCATCTCGTCCCAGATAGCTGATCGTTTGCAAAAGACCGGTAGCATCAAAAAGTCGCAAGAGTGCGGGTCGTCCATTTTTGTAATAAACGATCTCTGTTCCGACCTCACCCTTATATTCGATTTTGTCGGTCCAGTAGGTACGCTCTTTATTGAGGAATTTGCGGACAGGTCTCAAATATTCTTTGAGATGCAGATCCGTGAGATAGCATGAATTTAAACCGGTAACGGCAATCGCCGAAAGCAGGAACAGAATTGTAACTTTCGCATATTGAGATTTCAACGATCAGACCTGTTTATCCATCTGTAGAATGTGAGCAGAAGTACGACGATCCCAAGAAAAACATAAAGTCCTCCAGGAAAAACAAGATCAAGCATGCTTAGTCACGCAGCATCATTTTGGGTTTCAACATGCGACTGACATTTTCCAACTTGCCATCCGTTTCCGCAGGTTTCAGATCCAGTATTTTTGCAATGAGAGGATAGATATTTACATTTTCAACTGTGGGGTGGACATAACCATGCTTAAAAGCTGGACCGGCTGCATAAAAGATGGCATGCATGTCTTTATAGCGGGGTTCATAACCGTGAGCACCGCCAATATAAGCTGCCGGGTAATCATGGGGGTGCCAGCTCACACTCCAGTTGATATCGGCAACGCTTACAATGTCCATGACCCTGGAATTTTCTCCAAAGTGCAAGGTATCCGGGATGCTATCCCTTTTCCATACCTGCAAATGCTCCGCTCTTTTCAGGTTTGTATAGACTGAGTCCTCAAAACCCTCCCTGGCATTAAACATCCATACAGGGTTACTTCCCAGGGCGGTGTCAAGCCAGGTTGTTTGAATATAATCATCGAAATAGATGACCTTGTCACCGGATGTCCTGGCCATTCCATGATCTGCTGTGACGATGACATTGATCTGGTCAGCATAGGGTAACCTGGATACTTTTTGTAAAAAATCTCCAATGAGACTATCGAGGTATTCTAGCTTGCTAACGACCGCTTCACTTTCTGGGCTGTATTTGTGCCCGACACCATCGGGCTCTGGATAATACCAGGTGATAAGTCTGGGTCTTTGCTTTTCAGGGAGAGAGAGCCAGGCTATGACTGTATCAACCCTGGCTTCGTATGGAAAAGTGTGGTTATAGGGCTTCCAGTAGGTAGGTTGAACGCCTGAAACAGGTGCTTCTGACCCGACCCAATAGAAGGAAGCAGCTATTAGTCCTTGATTTTGAGCTGTTACCCAAATTGGCTCTCCACCATAAAAGTCGCCATTCTCAACAGCACTACGATCACTTATTTTATAATAGGCATCCATTTCAGGGTCATAAAATGAATTCTGAATCAGACCATGATGGTCGGGATACAGACCGGTAGTTATTGAGTAGTGGTTTGGAAAAGTCTTGCTGGGAAAAGAGGGTTGTAATGATTCCAGCTTCACACCACGGCGAGCCAATGATTCAAGATTGGGCATGTCGGCCAGTTGTGGATAGTCCCAACGACATCCGTCCAGAGAGAGCATGACAACATACTGCTCCTTTGGAATCTTTTTGACGTATGGATTACTTGTGCATGCGCCCATGAAGAAGGCGATGACCAGGGTTTGAATAATGAGATGGATCATTTTACGATGTTTCATGGTTCCTCTTTTACACCCGTTTTTTAGTCAAATGAAGCTCAATTTTATCATTTAAATCAGGAGCAATAATCTATCTGAAACAGGCTCTCAATTCAATACTGCATATAGGAATCCGAGAGCCCCGAATCATGAAAATCGACGCGGGACAAAGGTTATGGTTTTTGGGGGGGAGTCATTTTGGCTGTACGATATGCACCATAAAAATCAGCCAGCCAGAAAAGTGTCATGAAACTGGCATTGATGCCTGCCCTGATCGGATTTTCAGCCTGGGTATGGGTATAGGTGTTGTAGGCAAATCCGGTGACGAGGAGAAAACTGAATAGGCCATCAACGGGATGTCCTGCGTATGCTCTGCCCAGTCCCGGTACAATGGACAATGAGGTTGCCAGCAGAGGGCTTTTTCCAGGTTTTTCCACCCGCTCCCAATCCAGTGGATCGACCAGGCGCCCATCGTATTGGATCTTTGCATTGGGGAGCTGGAAGTGATAGTGTCGAGCAGAGGGATTACAGCGAATGATGCGATCGGTGCCTATCACTGCACCGGCGAGAATACCCCTCTCTAAAATGGCTTGTGTCATAAAATTTGAGCAGGATTTTTCAAATTGACAATTAAGCCCAGTTTCAGCATAGCTAAAATGCTGCCATGACTGGATGGGTTTTAACACAATTTTCTGGCTGAAAGTGAGCGAATCCTGAGCATAGAGGGAGTCCAGGGGTGTCATATCCTGGGAGAATGCCAGCTGAAGTAGCAACACATGAATGAGTACTTGAAGTCGCATAGTCTCTCTATCTGGCAAAACCAGATTTTAGGCAGTAAACTGTGGTAAGTATCTTAGCGATTCAGAGCAGACTGCAAGTTATTGAAAAAATCAATAAAGAACTGCTGGTCCTGAACAGGCCCGGACTCCACAATGCTGGAGCCTTCATAATGTTCTGCCTGGACAGTCAATCGAACCTCCGTCTGTTGCAGCGAAAGTTCATCAAGATTAATGGTCATGAGGTATGTGTACGAATCAGATCCATTGTCTGAGGAACCGGAGCCAAAAATATTGATGCCAGAATCATGGTGGTGTGAACGTGATCTATGGGAGCGTCCCGATCGATCATTCTGGCCATAGTCCTGGTTATCGTCGTCATCATCGTCGGCATTATCAAAGAGCCAGGCAAAAAATAAACCCACCACTGCGAGCGTGCCGGCAATCAGGCAGAATGTCCCGAGTTCATCCTCAAACTCGGTCTGTTCATCTGCTTCACGACTAATGGGAGCCAGCAGGTTCTCAGAAGTCCTGGAGGCAGTCAATATTCCGAGCCCCATATCCACATTGTCCAGCGTATAGTGCATCTCTTGAAGGACAACGCTAACTGCCTTGGCCACATCAGCAGGAGAGCCATTGAAGGTTCTGGTTTGAAGCACCCGGGCTTGCTCTGGAGGCAGCTCTGTGGGCCGGTTTGCACACCCCGAAATAATAAATGATAGATAAATAATGAGCAGCCAACTGGCTCCGCGAGAAAATCGATTGAAAGGATTGTTCTTCATTGCTTATCTCCGTTCCATTTCCCTATCTCGGAGTTGACCCCCTGGGATGTTTGTTTTTCCGCTTTGCACTGCTAGCATAAATCTTAATTTGATATTAGCAAAGAATAATTATTAGAAAATATTTACAAAAGGGTAAAATAATGCTTGTCAGAATACTAAATGTCTTGAGCATTCTGGTGATTTTGTTGAGTTGTTCACCCAATAAGATCAATGAGAAAACTGAGGAGGATGTGGCTATGCACGATTTCGATAAATTATGGAATTACAATGAACCTGCGGAAATGGAAGCGAAGTTTAAAGCCATCCTGCTCGATGCTGACGCTCAAGATGCAGGATATGTGCTTGAACTGAAAACACAAATAGCCAGAACTCTTGGACTTCAGCAAAAATTCGATGATGCTCACAAATTATTGGATGAAGTGGAGTCCGAATTGAATTCAGAATATCCAGTCGCAAGGATCAGATATTTGCTTGAGCGGGGCAGGACCCTGAATTCATCAGGGAAAAAAGAGGAATCCGCAGCCCTGTTTCAAGAGGCCTGGGAATTAGGATTAAAAGAGCACGCTGATTTTTATGCTGTAGATGCGGCACATATGCTGGGCATTGTTACAAAACCTGAGCAGCAACTCATCTGGAATGAAAAGGCGATGGAGCTGGCAGAGAATAGTGAGGATAAAAGAGCGCAGGGATGGTTAGGTTCTCTATATAACAATATTGGATGGACCTATCATGACATGGCAAAGTATGACAAGGCCATGGAAATATTTTTGAAAGCGCTAGATTGGCGAGTCGCACATGAGCAAGTGCAGGAGGCTCAGATCGCAAAATGGTGTGTAGCCAGAACCCACCGATCCCTGGGACATATTGACAAAGCGCTTGAAATGCAGTATGAACTTGAAAAGGAAATGCAGGCAGCCGGTCAGGATGAAGATGGCTATGTTCTAGAAGAAATTGCAGAATGTCTCACTCTCCAGGGGAAAGCTAAAGAAGCTGCGCCCTATTTCATGAAAGCATGGGAGCTGCTCTCAAAAGACATATGGCTCCAAAAAAATGAAGCGGATCGCCTGGAGAGATTAAAAACTCTGGGAGAAAAATAATTCTATTCTTTGAGAGTCTGACCTGATGATCCTCCTGATCGACAATTACGACTCTTTTACC
>CAZVSF010000027.1:0-7742 GCA_964630195.1 uncultured Lentisphaeria bacterium | reverse complement strand
TCTTTGAGAGTCTGACCTGATGATCCTCCTGATCGACAATTACGACTCTTTTACCTATAACCTTTATCAACAGGTTTCAAGTTTTGGTCAGAGGGTCATTGTTGAAAAGAACGATGTTCTGTCGCTTGAGAGCATCCGGCGGATGAATCCTGAACGGATCATTATAAGTCCAGGTCCCAGAACACCTGCCGAGTCTGGCATATGTATTCCGGTTATTCAAGCATTCTCAAAATTAAAACCAATCCTGGGAATTTGTCTGGGTCATCAATGTCTGGCCGTCGCTTTTGGGCAGTCCGTGGTTCCTGCGCAGCGTCTCGTATATGGAAAAACAACGACAATCACGACCCGGGGCTCGCGTATCATGGATGACCTGGATCCATCTTTTGAAGTCGCACGATATCACTCGTTGGTCATTGATGGTGTACCTGAGGGATTTCAGACGACATCGCGGGATGCAGATGGTGATATCATGTCTATTGAACATAACGATCTGCCCCTTTATGGTTTGCAGTTTCACCCCGAATCCTTTCTGATGATGAACACGGGGAATAAGATCATCAAAAAATTTCTGGATTCCTGATGAATAAAGAGCAGGTATGGGACGGGATTCCCAGTGAAGGAAGTTTGCGGTTTCGAACCGATAGTGATGGCACGGGGATGTGGCGTGATCTCCTGGCCTGGCAGCCCTGTGCAAGCTTTCAGATAACCCGGATTTCCGAATTGCCAGCTCTCCTGGATTTTCTGGACCTACATCAAAAGAAATTGTGCAGTGGCTATTTCAGTTATGACCTGGGGAGACTGCTGCTAGAGGTGCAAAGTCGGCACAGCAGAGAGGAGCCTCTTGCTGTTATCCATGCCTATGACAATTGGATCGAGTATGATCAGGATGAGCCAAAGATCGTGGGACATGTGGCAAGGGAGGAAATTAAAGATGACTCAAGAGATGCGGGAGGGGTACCTGAACACTCAAACGCTCTTGAATTCACTCCAGATAGTTCTGATTTTGCTTATAAAGGTAAGATTGCTCAGATTCAGGATCTTATTCGTGCAGGAGATTTTTATCAGCTCAATTACACCCAACGGATGAAAGCTGTATCTCAGGGTCGCGTATCATATTCAGAGATGCTCGCGAGGCATCCAGCTGCCTATGCCATGGCATTTGAGTTTGACGATTATAAGATCCACTCACTTTCGCCTGAATTGTTTCTTCATTATGGTAACGGTGTATTAACTACCGAACCCATCAAGGGTACCAGACCTCGAGGAAAAACTCAGCATGAGGATGATGCCCAGAGGCAGGCGCTGATGGGTAGTGAAAAAGAACAGGCTGAATTATTTATGATCACGGATCTTCTGAGAAATGATCTGGGGAAGGTCAGCGAAATTGGCAGTATTTCTCTGGAAGCGGTTAAGGATATTCGCAAGCTACCCAGAGTGTGGCATACTTTTTCCAGAATTTCCGGGCGTCTGAGGAAAGATCTTCAACCCATCGATGCCCTGCTGTCCATGCTGCCGGGAGGTTCCATAACAGGTTGTCCCAAAAAACACTCGATGGAAATAATTGATGAACTGGAAAATAACTCCAGAGGGATCTATACCGGGGCAATGGGCTATTTTCATCCTGATGGTGATTTCAGCTTTAATATTGCCATCCGTACTCTGGTGCAGAAAGACAAAGAATTGAGTCTGGGCTCGGGGGGTGGGATCACCATCGATTCACGATGGGATGAGGAGTGGCAGGAACTTCTCGTAAAAGCTTCCACCTTCTAATATGAGTGGTTCAGTAACACGCAATTGCCAGTTATCCACCCTTGCCTCTTGTCTTCTCGAATTGCATCCATAGATTTCATTATTAACAATGTGGGGGTATTATGTTCAAGATAGTTAGACGGTTCATGATAATAGTGATAGCCACTGGAGTTTGCCAGGGACAGATGTGGCTACAGAATGATATCATTTTCAATCCCAGCGGTATCCCCTCATTGCCCTTTTCTCAACCACGTTTTGCCGATCTTGACAATGACCTGGACCTGGATATGATCCTGGGAAATATCAGTGGTCCACCCTTGTATTTTGAAAATACCGGCTCCACAACAAGCCCTCATTTTCAGCCAGGGGATACTGTCTTTGCTTCAGTAGAAGAACTGGATTGTGAAGTTGGTGTTTGCGTGGATCTGGATGGGGATGCCGATCTGGATTTTGTATCAGGTGGCTACACAGGGCTCCAATTTTACGAAAACACCGGGAGTGCGGAAAGCGCCGTATTTGAAAAAGTGGAGGGATTTTTTGATGATCTCGACCTGGGGCCCAACCCTGTCCCAAGTTTTGGCGATATGGATAATGACGGGGATGCTGACCTGGTGATTGGTCTAAGCGAATCTGGTGCGGTCCACTATTATGAGAATTATGGAACTGCCGCTGCAGCCATCTTTTTGGCCGGTACACAAGCTTCCTGGTTTGATGTGGGTTTATATGCATATCCCTGGTTCTCTGACCTGGATGCGGATGGTGACATTGACCTGCTGGTGGGTCGTGATGGGTATGGATTTTACTACTATCAGAATACGGGAACCCCTGAAAGTCTGAATATGGTCCAAGTAAACGGTTTATTCTCTGGTCTGGGTGAAAGCACTTATTGGAACTCACCTTGTCTGGTAGATCTAACAGGTGATGGTAAGCAGGATATGGTCCACGGAACAGCTTCAGGACCATTGAAATATTACCGTAATTCAGGTACGCTGACCCAACCTGCCTGGTCTGCCGTGTCTGCTCTCTTTGGAGGTGTTATTGATGTTGGGGGGGCCAGTAATCCGGTCTTTATTGATTTTGATTCAGATGGTGACCTGGATATGGTCAGTGGCAGTCAAAGTGGAGACATAAAATACTATGTAAATACGGGCAATGCATCTGGTCCAGCCTGGACAGCCAATCATAATCGTTTCAGCAGTATTGACCATTCCATCTATTCTGCAGTGGCCGTTGGTGATCTGGATGCCGACGGTGAATATGATCTGGTGGTCGGGGATCTCAGTGGCAATCTTTATTACCACAGAAACACGGGGACGTCCTTTGTTTATGAATCCTCAGAATTTTCAGGCATTAATGTGGGTGGCTGGTCCTGTCCCAGGCTATATGATATGGACCTGGATGGAGATCTGGATCTGATTGTCGGACGTGAGGACGGGGGGCTCTCGTTCTATGAGAATACAGGATCGATTCTGGATGCAGTATGGACTGAAAATCCTGCCTTCTTCAGCGGTCTTGATGTGGGCGGAAACGCTGTCCCCACCTTTGGAGATATTGACCTGGATGGAAATCTTGATATGCTGGTGGGAAAGGGTTTCCGAGATGTGAAGTATTTCAGCTATGAGAATAGTAACTGGGTAGAATATCCAGATTCGTTCTCAGGTTTTAGTTTTGGACAAAATGCTGCCCCGGCTCTGGCAGATCTCAATGGAGATGGTGACCTGGATTTCGTTGTAGGCAATTATGAAGGAACCTTCAGCTACTATGAAAACCTGACCGTCGTAAGTGTTAAGGAAGCGGACCAGCGTCCCTCTACGGCTCGCTTACTCCCAGTTTATCCAAATCCCTTCAATCCATCAGTACATATACACTATGAGCTAAATGAAACCGGACCGATTGCCCTGACAATTTTCGATCTGTCGGGAACCCAAATAAAGACCCTCCTCAACGCGAATCAATCATATGGAAGCTATGAATTATCCTGGCAGGGAGTGGATGAGCAGGGAAAAGGCATTGCCGCTGGTGTATATCTTCTGGTGCTGAGACATGGTGGGAATATCCAGACTCAAAAAATAACATATTTGAAATAGAACCTCATATCAGTCGAATCTCGGCAACTCCAGCAATGGAGCGTTGCAGTGATCGCAACTTCTTACTGTTCGCCTATTTCCCCATCGATGCAAAATAACGTTTGGCCTCCTGCATGACTCGTGGAGCAAGTAGGAGGGTTGCCAGCATGGTCGGGAATGCCATCAGGGCATACATACCATCTACAAAATTAATAGCGATATCCAGGGTAACCAGAGAGGCTATGACCAGAGTAAGCACATAAAAAATACGATAATATTTTTTAAACTGGCTGCCGAAGAGATAGGATGTACACTTGCTGCCATAATATGAATAACCAATCATGGTTGACATGCTGAAGATGACCACACTGATCATAAGGATATAGCGACCCACATCTCCCAGTTCGTGGGAAAATGCCTGAGTTGTCAAAGTTACCCCGTTGCTTACGCTGGATTCCCACATCCCGGAAAACAGGATGGCAAAGGCAGTCACACTACAAACAATGATGGTATCAATAAAGGGACCAATCATGGCCACAAGACCTTCTCGTACAGGCTCTTTGGTCTTGGCAGCACCATGAGCCATGGCTTCGGTGCCAATACCGGCTTCGTTGGAAAATGCTGCCCGACGAATCCCGGTGATAATGACGGCACCTAAAGCACCACCCATAACCGCATCACCTGTAAAAGCATCACGGACGATGAACATGAACATTTCAGGTATCTCGGCAAAATGCTTGGCAAGAATGGCCAGGCCTGCCAGCATATACAAACTGACCATGACGGGTACCATTCGAGAGGCTACCAGACCAATACGTTTGATTCCTCCGAAAATGACGCTGGACACAATCAGGGCAATAACAACACCAACCAATAAATTTCCACTGGTAGCGTCGCCGGAAAACATGCCCTGTTGCTTGAAGACCTCATCACGGAGAATCTGAGTCAATTGATTTGATTGGAAAAGGGCCAGACAGCCAAAGAGTCCAGCCAGGCTAAACCAGATGGCCAGAGGTTTGAATTTTTTACCCAGACCAGATTCAATGTAATACATGGGACCACCCATGATACGACCCTCGTCATCCTTCCCCCGATAGAGGATGCTCAGCGTACAGGTAAAAAATTTGGTGGACATGCCCAGGATAGCGCTGAGCCACATCCAGAATATGGCACCGGGTCCCCCTGTATGAATAGCCACTGCCACGCCGCTGATATTGCCCATCCCCACTGTGCTGGCCAGAGCACTTGAAAGGGCTTGAAAATGGGATATGTCACCGGGGTCATCCTCAGAATCGTATTTGCCTATCAGAATGAGAAAAGCGTGTCTGAAAAAGCGAAATGGTGTGAAACGGCTGTAAAAGGTGAAGAACAAGCCACCACCAAGGAGCAAAACAACGAGGGGGGTACCCCACATAAAATTTGAAAAATCTGCAAAAAATGATTCTATGGATATCATGTCTATTCCCTCAGAAATGGGTTTGTAAATCTTTTTACCTGCGACTACAGAAATGTATTAAAGAAATCTTTCTATGGCATGATCCAAAGGGCGTATCCCCAGGATGCCAAGAATCAGTGTAAATTTCCTGTGCTCCAATTTGTAACAAAAAGGCGAAGATGCAAATCTTCGCCTTTGATAAATAAGCATTTTTTTAGAGCTGTGAAGCGGCCTGCAAATCTTCCCTAAGAAACAGACTTGCCTGAGACACTCGCCAAAGTGTGTAAAGCCGGATCAGGCGAGCTCTACGTCCTTAACAGCTATCTGAACACCTGAGTTCATTTTACGTCTGATATAGGAGAAGACCTCCAGCAGAGGCAGGTCTTTGGGACAGACATCGTCACAGGCCATCATACCGATACATCCAAACACACCAATATCCGTTGATACCAATTCGAACCACTCCTGCTCACCACGTGTATCCCGGGGATCAAACATAAAACGGCCAATCCTATTCAGACCCGCTGCACCGAGAAAGTCTGGATAGACCTGAGCGGTGGCACAGGCGGCAACGCAACAGCCACATTCTATACAGCGTTCAGATTCATAGATCTTATTGGCGGTGGCATTGTCCATGCGCTCTTCTTCAGCTGTTGGATCAAACTCCTTGGTGGTGTGTATCCAGGATTCCAGACGTTTGGCCATATCATGAAACCAGACGCCAGTATCCACAGAAAGATCACCCAGTAACTTGAAAAAGGGCAGGGGATACAATTCGATGGTGTCGGCCAGATCCGATGTGAGCGTGCGGCAGGCCAGCGTGGGGCGACCATTGATCATCATGGCACAGGATCCACAAATCCCAGCTCGACATACAAAATCGTACATGAGATCAGGTGCTTGTTTTTCTCTGATCAAATGCAATGCCGTGAACAGATTCAGACGGGGAGTCTCCTCCAGCTTGAAGGTGTCCACATGGGGCTCATCGTTTTCTTTGGTAGGGTTATATCTGAATATTTTAAAGGTCAGTGTGCGGGCCATTATTTTGCATCCTTATAAGGTGATTCTTCACGCCAGGCTTCTTTTGGAAGGCTAACTCCAAGGGGTTCAGCGGTGGTCTGTTTCCCCAGCGCTTTTTGTTCGGCATCGACCTTGGCATTGTACTGTTCCAGTGTCAGATCCATGGCGATCATCTGACCACCACCATAGCCGCGATCGCCAGGTGGCAGGTCAATTGGACCGACCGGTTCGTAATTGAATTCAGGCTCGTCAGCTCCCACTGGCCAGCTGGCCAGGGTGCGATTTAACCAGTTCTTGTCATCTCTGGCCGGGTAATCTTCCCGTGTGTGAGCGCCCCTGGATTCAGTCCGTAATAGAGCACCTTTGGCAATGATGTAGGCCTGTTTAGCCATCCCTTCCAGTCGTAGGGCCTGGGATAATTCCGGGTTCATACCAGGTGCAGTCGTTGATACTTTCACATTCTTAACCCGGGCGAGAATTGATTTTAGTTCCTTGACGGCCTTCTCGAGACCTTCACCCGTTCTGAAGATGTGGGCATGCTCGGTAAGGACTTTCCCGATCTCATCTTTTAAGGCAAAGACATTCTCACTACCCGAATTGGTCATGAGATGATTGATTTTATCGACTTGATCCTGGGCGAATTTCTCACCCAAAGTAACATTCGCATTCAATTCTGCAGTTTTGGCATATTCGGCAATTCTTTTGCCTATTACCATACCAGCCACCACGGTTTCGGCCAGTGAATTACCCCCTAGCCGGTTAAAGCCGTGCATGTCCCAACAGGCCGCTTCACCCAGGGCGAAAAGACCCTTCATTCCATAGGTCATGCCATCCTTGTTGACTCGGATACCACCCATGGAATAGTGTTGTGTGGGTCGTACGGGTACAAGTTCTTTGATTGGATTGACACCGATAAAATACATACAGATGTCATATACTTCCCGCAGTTTGGTGGTGAGGTGTTTCTCACCCAAATGGCGTAGATCCAACCAGAGATGCTCTCCATAAGGAGACTTGACACCCTTACCTTTAAGAATATGTTCCTTCATACGGCGGGACACCACATCGCGGGAAGCCAGCTCCATGGCCTTTGGTTCATAATCCGGCATAAATCGATACTCGTCTACATCCAGTAGTAGACCGCCGTCACCACGACACCCTTCAGTTACCAGAATATCGGTGGGGACGATGCCGGTGGGATGAAATTGTACCGCTTCCATATTACCCAGAGGGATAAGACCGGTTTGCAGGGCAATTGCTGATCCCGTCCCTTCGTTGATGATGGCGTTGGTGGATTCACCGTAGATCCGGCCATAGCCACCTGTTGCAATGACAGTAGCCTTGGCAAGATAGGTGATTATCTCACCGTCTCTCAAAGAACGCACGACCGCACCAATACATACTCCATCTTCATGAATAAGACTGAGTGCTTCCATTCTATCGTGAATGGTGATATCGAGCTGGACGGCCAG
>CAZVSF010000026.1:13097-20510 GCA_964630195.1 uncultured Lentisphaeria bacterium | reverse complement strand
TGCGATTTGTGCCTGCCTTGAGACTTGAATGGCAGCGTTTCTCAAAATTTCAAATGTATTTTCAAAAAGGGATGCCAGGCAAAAAACTAGGTCAAAAATTAAGGTTCTGGCAGGCCGTATTGAGAGCTTTGATTTCGCACACCATACATCGCTCGATCGTTCTGGGAGACCTCCTGGCGATACGGGGACTTCCGGCTAAACCGGAAGTGAAATCCAGTAATCACTTAATAGGTCTAAGTACTGCGTGGATATTTTTAGGCTTGATTCTATTTCTGGTTGATGTGAAAATGTTGATTGCCTGGAGTATGATGACCCTCTGGATGGGATTGGTAAGTATTGCCAGGAGAAGGGTGGTTAGTCTATGAAACTAGCCCTTCTGGTTCAGTATGATGGGACTGCCTATCATGGTTGGCAGATCCAAAAAGATCCTGAGACTGTCCAGGGTTGCCTTGAAGGTGCTCTCAAAAAAATATTGGGTAAAAAGATCGGAATCGTAGGATCTGGCAGGACAGATAGCGGTGTACATGCCCTGGGTCAGGTGGCCCACTTCGAGATAGATGCATTGGGCTTACCCGTTGAGAATCTCTGGAAGGCATTAAACCGGGAGCTTCCAGATGATATCAGACTTATTGCTTCGACAGAGGTCAATGATGACTTCCACAGTCGTTTTGCAGCAACAAATCGTGCATACCTCTATCAGATCACAACCCTGCCAAATGTACTGCAACGCAGCGTACAATGGCATGTGCGATATTCACTGGATATTGCTCAACTTCATGAATTAGCTGAGCTCATCACTGGCGAACATGATTTTTCCAGTTTTTGTTATGCAGGCACTGAAACGGAAAATATGATATGTAATATTGCCTCTGCCAGGTGGGAAGTCCTGGATGCAGGTGTGATTCATTTTAAGATAAATGCTGATCGGTTTTTACATCATATGGTGAGAATGCTGGTAGGGTCCATGATAGAGGTTGCCAGAGGGAAGTGGGATATTGATAAATTTTCAACCTTGCTCAATACGCCAAATCGCCAGGCGCATACAGTAACGGCTCCAGCGAAAGGTCTGGTCCTTGTTGAAGTTCGTTATCCCCAAAACGTAGAACCACAATGGGAGATTGCCAAGGATGAGCTTGTCTGATCATTCTTTGAGACTTATTATTCAACAGACGATAATGAATAGTCATTAACGATATGAAAAAAATTACAACACTCATCTTCGCTCTCGCTCTCTTTCTTGGAATGTTGACACTATCGCTGAGAGAACTGAGAAACTGGCAGATCCCAGGAACACAGGCGCTGGACCCAGCGAGGGGAACAACATATGTTGCCACAAGCTCCGATTATGCTCCGGCTGAGATCCCGGAAAAAATTTCCCTGTATGAATCACGAGAAACTGCCATAACCCGCGGTATTGCTGATGTGACTCCTGCTGTTGTGGGAATCTCAACAACCCAAATCAGATATTCTCAATCTCCGGTTATGGCGGATCCATTCTGGAGATTCATATTGCCGGGGACACCACGCTGGTTTCAGGAAAAAGATGCAGTAATTGGTTCAGGATTTATTTATGACGAGGATGGTTATATCATTACCAATGCACATGTCGTTGAAAATGCTGTGGATATTACGGTGACGCTGGCAGATGGGAGTCAGCACAGTGCTGAAGCTGTGGGAATCGATGAGAAAACGGACCTGGCCATCATCAAGATCACAGATCCCGGGAAGTTCCAAACGGCAGCTTTGGGAAACTCGGATGAGATCATCATGGGTGAGTGGGTGATTGCCCTGGGAAATCCATTTGGTCTATTCAGCGAAAGCAAAATGCCTATTGCGACGGCAGGTATCATCAGCAGTTTGCATATGGATTTCGGTCTTCAACAACCTGGCAGAGTGTATCAGGATATGATTCAAACGGATGCCTCCATCAATTCAGGTAACAGTGGGGGACCGCTGGTGAACGCCGAGGGGCAGGTCATTGGAATCAATACTTTTATTTTTTCCGGAGGCAATAATAGTGGCTCCATTGGGATAGGCTTTGCATTACCCATTAACAGGGCTATCGGAATTATTGATGAACTTCGCTCCAAGGGATTTGTCGATAGAAATTATTCCACAGGGATCAGTTATCGTCCAAACAACCCCAGGACAGCTCAGCTATTGGGTCTTGGATCAAATGTTGGTGTTGTGGTTGTCGGGGTAAAGGATGGATCACCGGCAGATCGCGGGGGTGTGGAAGTAGGTGACCTCATTATTGGGCTGGATGGACAGCGCATTGAAACCGATGATGATATTTTTACCTACTTTAATTTACAGGACTTGAAGAAGGGGGATCAACTAACCCTGAATATATTGCGCCAAAAAGAGAGCATGGCATTGCCCATCATACTTGGCGAGACAGTCTCACCCTGAGGCTGGCAGATGACCGGCAAGATATCATAGGCTTTTATCAAAGCTGAAATTAACCAACCAGCCCTATAATTATGGAATTTTCACTTGGAAAAGCGTGTTTTATTCCGAGGACCCCCACATTATCTTTGCGCGGTTTAACAGAGAGGATACTTTAGGTAAACTATGGCTCGAGAAGGATATCTGAATATTGCAATTGTGTTTGGCCTCACAGTGATCCTGACCATAATTACCTTTATTATGGGAGGCTCTCTTTACTGGAAGATCCCATCAATGGTCAGTGGATTACTGCTCCTATTTACCCTCTATTTTTTCAGAGATCCTGAGCGGGAGATCCAACTCAATCCCAAACACATTCTCAGTCCAGGGGATGGTGTGATCGTTGAAATTAAAGAGGTCGAAGACGACTATGTTGGTGAAGCAACCCGCATTACCATGTTTTTATCTCCCCTCAACGTCCATATCAATCGTGTCCCTATTTCAGGAACAATTGGATTTGTAAACTATAAATATGGCGCTTTTAAGGCAGCCTTTGCAGAAGATGCATCTGAAGTGAACGAACAGAGCGTGGTCGGTATGGAAAACGAGCTGATGAAAGTCAAATTTGCCCAGATAGCTGGTGCGCTGGCGCGTCGCATTATTAACTATCTCAGGGATGCCGATGAAGTCACCCAGGGAGATCGATATGGTCTCATCAAATTTGGGAGTCGAATGGATATTATCATTCCCAGGGCAGCCCTCATTAGAGTAGAATTAAAGGAACCGGTACGTGGCGGCATAACCATACTGGCGGAAATGGAATAATTATGGTTCGAGATGCATCCCGAAAAAGAACGCCCCTCAGGGAAAATCCAAGACGTCGATTTATTCCCAATTCATTTACTATTTTCAATATGTTCCTTGGGTTTATGTCGATTCTTTCTTCGGCGAATGGGGATTTTTTCTGGGCTGCCTGGTTCATTATTTTGGGCAGTATCTTTGATGGATTTGATGGCAAGATCGCCAGAGCACTGGATAGCACATCCGAATTTGGAATACAATTCGATTCACTCGCTGATATTGTGACATTCTGTTTAGCACCTTCAGTATTTGTCTATATGGTCTGGGCCCAACCCCTTGGTCAGTTGGTGGGTGGTTTTTATGCTTTTATGCCGCTGATGCTGGGATCGATCAGATTGGCCAAATTTAACCTGGAAGCTGATGGGGAACAGAAGAAGCAATTCTCAGGGGTACCAACACCCCTTATGGCACTAACAGTGGTTGGTATATGGCTCTTCCTGAGTCAGATCCATGAGTACCCCTTCCTGGGTTGGCAACCCCGACAACTTGGTGGTGATGCAAGAATTGTTTTACCGCTGATCATGATCGTGTCGAGTCTGATGCTATCAAAAATACCCTTTGCCAAATCTCCCAAAATGAGTTTGAAAGGGAGCCTGAAGGAAAAATGGGCTTTCATCTCAGGTCTGATCATGATCATTCTGGTTTTTGCCAGCAAGGGATTCTTGCTGTTTCCCCTGGCCACACTTCTAATTCTTTCCAGCCTGATTAAATGGACAAGATCCCAGAGAGAACACGAACATGAGGGCGGAGTTGATTAGTGGATCCGAGACGTCGAAATATTAAAATAATCGTTTTGATGATATTTAGTGGCGCCATCATAGGCTCTGTGCTGGGCGATGTTGCAGCCGCTTTACTTCCAGAAAGTGTTGTAAGAGATTTCTTTGTTTTGTCGTTTGATACGGCCAAATATGGACTTGCAGAACCATTTGTTCTAGACCTGAGAATATTTTCCCTCACCTTCGGATTTACACTAAAAGTTAATTTTATGGGTGTAGTGGGGATGGGTGTTGCCTATTATCTTTTACGATATTATAGGGTCTAGTAGTTTGAGCAGTGAACGAGCAGCAGCAATATTTATAAAGGAGTGATCCATGAGTTTACCTGGTGGCTGGGAATGGCTGATAATAATTTTGTTTATTTTGGTTTTCTTTGGGGCAAAACGTTTACCTGAAATGGCCAAAGGTCTTGGCAAGGGCATTCGCGAATTTAAAGGTGCCTTGAGCGGTATAACTGATGAAATTGAGAAGGCTGGTAATACACCGGCCGAGCCAAAAACTGAAGAGAAGCCAGAAGAAAAACCTGAAGAAAAAAAATAGGATCAGCTCGAATCCGATCTTTGGAGACGTAGCATCCTTGCTACCGCTTCAATTACTTAATAATTACTATTCGAATCAGCTCCTGAGAGCTTCACCCGCATGGATTTAGTCGTAACCCTGGCAAGTTTTCGTTTACACAAAAAAAAGTTCGACCTGGCGAAACAAAAATTATATGTGTGACTATAATTGTTGTTCGGAATAGTTGGTTGAATAAAAAAATAAAGAGATCGACTGATATAAAGTGATAATTGCGTTTCAACATCCTGGATATGTCTGGCTATTTTTAAGCATTCCCGTTCTCATCTCAGTATATGTTGTATACTCTCGTAAACGCTTTGGGAGTTTGAGATTTTCTTCCCTCCTCATGTTTGAAGGAATTTCAAAAACATCAGGTATGTGGAGAAAACATGTTCTTTATGCATTGCGTATTCTGAGTCTTGCAGCAATTATCATCGCATTGATGAGACCCCAGGAACGGAATGCCCTGCAAGAGATCAATGCCGAGGGTATAGATATCATGATGGTGATCGATATCTCTGGGTCAATGCGGGCAATGGATTTTAAACCAAACAGACTTGAAGCCGTCAAAAAAGTTGCTCAGGCCTTTGTTTCTGAACGGAAAAATGATCGTATTGGTCTCAATGTCTTTGCCAGGGAAAGTTTTATGCAATGCCCCCTCACCACGGATCTGAATAGATTGAACGAATTTATCGCCGGCATTGAGATCGTAAATGAGAAATTTGATGGTACAGCCATCGGGATGGCACTGGCTGGAGCCATCAATAGGCTGCGTGACTCCGATTCTAAAAGCAAGGTGATCGTGCTCCTCTCAGATGGTCGTAACAATGCCGGAGAGTTAGACCCCATCACGACTTCTCAATTAGCCAAAGAGTTTGGTATTAGAATCTATACCATTGGCGCGGGAACACGGGGAACGGCAGCAATGCCTGTTCAGACGGTCATTGGTGTTCGAAATGTACAGGTGCAGGTAGATGTTGATGAACAAACATTGACCCGCATTGCCGACATCACGGGTGGCAAATATTTCAGGGCAACAGATGAAAAAAGTCTTGCTGCCATTTACGGTGAAATATCAGAAATGGAAACGACTGAATACAGTGTGAGAGAGTACGTCCAACATGCTGAACTCTTCTACTATCCCATTCTGTTAGCGCTTTTCTTCCTCATTGTGGAATTTGTGCTGGAACGCCTGGTTTTCAGGAGATTTCCCTGATGATTCAATTTGAAATGTATCCGCTCTGGCTACAGCTTGTGCTGTGGGGAATAATCCCACTCCTCATATGTATTGGTGTCTGGTACCGGGTCGCCCGAAAAAGGACCATAAAAAGGGCTGGTGATCCTGAACTTATTGAGCAACTGTCCAGAAGCGTCAGCACTCGAAAACGGTCTGTTAAAGATATGCTCCGGCTGCTGGCCATCCTCCTGCTCCTCTTTTCTGCCTGGGGACCAAAATTTTCTGATGAACTGACTGAAATTCATCGCGAAGGTGTTGATATCGTTGTATTACTGGATGTCTCCAATTCCATGCGCGCCCAGGATATTAAACCGGATCGCCTGGAAAAAGCCCGCTTTGAATTGAGAAAATTGATCAACGATCTGCGGGGAGACAGGGTGGGACTTGTGGTATTTGCCGGACAGGCTCATCTTCAAACGCCCTTAACCCTGGACTATGCAGCCTTTGATATGTTTCTGGATATATCCGATGAGTCCTTAATTGGCGTGCAGGGGACATCCTTTGAGAATGCTCTCGAAGTAGGCCTTAGTGCCTTTGATCCAGAAGATCAACAACACCGGGCAATGATTTTGATTTCTGATGGGGAAGACCACGAGGGAAATCTTGATGAGGTGTTGGAGCGAGCGCGAAAAGAAAATGTGGTCATTCATACAGCTGGAATTGGTTCATTCTCAGGGACTCCTATCCCTGTATATGATGATAGAGGCGTGTTAAAAGGATATCGGAAGACCAAAACGGGTGAGGTTGTCACAACAAGACTCTACACGGAAACACTCCAGTCCATCAGTGCAGCGACCGGTGGACGTTTTGTTCATTTGAACTCGGCATCGGCAGGTCTGGAAGAGATCTATAGCGATATCCTGGGGATGGAGCAAAAAGAATTCACCCGACATGAATTTACAAATTTCAAAGAGCAATTTCACTGGTTCACCTGGATAGCCCTTATATTCCTGGTCCTTGATCTGTTGATCACCGACTTACATGGAACTGAGCGAACCTGGCAAGGGGAATACATCCGTGAGTAGTAATTTAAAAATTCAGATTTTAAGTCTTTGTCTTTTAGTATTGCCCGTGACTCAATTATTTTCACAGTCTGCTGCCCAGAAGGCTTTTGAGAATCAAAAATATGATGAAGCAATAGAGTCCTGGGATAAGCTCCTGAAAGAGCACCCCGAGTTAAAGGATGTTCGCTACAACCAGGGGAATGCCAAATATCGTTTGGGAGCTCTGGAGGAGGCAATTGGCTCCTACGAACAAGCTCTGAGTCTGAAGGATAAAGACGCCCTCGCCGATGTGTATTACAATCTTGGAAATGCCTATTTAAATAAGCAGGATGTTGAGAAGGCGCGAGAGTTCTATAAACAGGCGCTTCGAATGCGTCCCAACGATCAGGATGCAAAAGCGAATCTTGAATTATTGAATCACATGCCTCCGCCACCACCACAGCAGCAAAATTCTCAGAATGGTGATGACAAGGACCAGCAGAATAAACAGGAACAGCAGGAGCAGCAGCAGAATCAGGATGAGTCTCAGAATCAAAATGAGGAGCAGCAGCAGGAGCAGCAACAGAATCAGGATGAATCTCAAGAGGAT
>CAZVSF010000026.1:7049-12997 GCA_964630195.1 uncultured Lentisphaeria bacterium | reverse complement strand
GAGGATAGTCAACAGTCTGAAAAGGATCAGGAGCAAGAGCAGCAGGAGCAGCAACAAAGCAATGCAGCCGAGCAGGACGAAACGGCGAACAAAGATGAGAGAATGGATGCACAGCAGTTATTGGATGCACTGAAAGATCGTGAAACTGAAAATATGCGAGAACAGATTCGACTTAAAACCTCAGGTCAGGACAATGAAAAGGATTGGTAGAGGAGTGAACAATACACGGATACTATTTATCCTGCTACTCGCCTGGAGCAGTTTTCTGGTGGCAGAACCTAAAATAACCGCCAGTATTGATGCCGAACAAGTTCTTGTGAAGGAGTCATTTACCTGGAAACTCGAGGTTGAAGACAGTGAGGACATGCCCAGTGTTCGTATGCCTGATATTGATAAGGTTGCACTCCTATCTGGACCCATGCAATCATCCAACTATACCTTTGTAAATGGCAAAACGAGTAGCAAAAAAACGATTAGTTATACCTTCGTTGCCATGGAACCGGGTGCGGTGATCTTTCCCTCAATTCAGGTCATCCTGGGAAGGAACCGTTATAAAACTCAAGAATTGAAACTCGAGATCCTATCTGCACGTGACTCCAAAGGGCGTAAACCTGCATCAAAACAGGCGGTATTCCTCAAAGCCATTCCGACCAAATCTACAGTCTATGTGGGTGAGCCACTGGTCGTTCGGTACAAACTTTTTACCAAGGTGGGAGTTTATAATTACCAGGTTGAGAAGCTCCCTGATGCAGTAGGGTTCTGGGCAGAGGAAATTCCCCAATCTGCTCAGCCACGACTCGTATCTGAAGTAGTAGATGGAGAGCGATTCAATACAGCCGTCCTGAAAACAGTGCTCTACTATCCTACCAAGGCAGGTGAATTGGTTATAGATGCATTGAAGACAGAACTTGAAATTGAAGTCAAATCGAACCAGAGAACCAACCGTCGATTTAATGATCCTTTCTTTAATGACCCTTTCTTTAATGGATCCCGGAAAGCGACAAAGAATTTTCTGTCAAATCCCATAACCATCAAAGTTTTGAACCTGCCCGAACCCAGACCTCGGAATTTCAGTGGTGCTGTGGGTAGTTTCCAACTTCGAGCTGGACTGGATACGAATGCTGTCTTTGCCAACGATGCCGTAGGATTGAGTATTTCTTTAACAGGTGCCGGTAATTTTAAATCTCTCCAACTTCCCGAACCAAAACTCCCTGATGGTGTGGATATTTTCAAACCTGAGCGGAGCGAAAATATTAGTATCAAGGGCAGCAAACATAGTGGGTCTAAAAAATCTACTTATCTTTTAGTCCCACGTGAGCCGGGCGAGATCAACATTGACCCCATTAAATTCACCTATTTTGATCTCCGGAGTAAAAAGTATGTGACGCGCACGAGCGGACCTATCCGTTTGAGCGTGTATGATGCGGAAGGAACTCAACCTCTGGTCACATCGGGTTATAGCAGGGAAGAAGTAGAATTGATGCAGGATGATATCAGATATATAAAACCTGCTGATTCTCACTTTCTACGGGCTCAGGGCTCTGCCTTTGGTGGCAGGTTTTGGGGGGTTCACGTCCTGGGTCTGTTTGTGTTGGCAGCTGCATTTGCCTACGATTACAGATCACGCAAATTGCAGGGGGATGTGGATCTGAGAAGACGAACAAATGCCATTAAGTCGGCCAGGAAGCAATTGAACAAGGCTCAGAAACTATCTGAAGATTCTCAGGAGCTAAGGGCTTTACTACATCAGTGTATCACTGGATTTATCGGCGCTCGACTCAATGTCGCAGAAAACACTCTGGATACGGATCAATTCACAAAATTGTTGCACGACAAGGGTACCCCAGCTGAAATCATCGAAGAAAATAAAAAATTTCTGGAAGAGCTGGCCATGGATCGTTTTGCTCCCGGTGCTGTGAGACGATCCGCCTCAGAATGGATCACTGCCACCACAGATCTCTTTAATAAATTAAGGAGAGTCCTGTAATGAGGTCTTTTACGCTGAAATCATTATTATTGTTGGTGTTGATGACCGGCAGTGCCCTCTCAGTGGATGTTGAGGGCCTCATGCGCCAGGGGAACAATTTCTATGAGAAAGGTGATTTCACGGCAGCCATCGAATCCTATGAGAAGATTCTTGAATCTGACAGGAACTCGAGCGCGCTTCACTACAATCTGGGCTGTGCATATTTTTCAGAGAAAGAATATGGAAAAGCTATTTTGCACTTTGAAAAAGCGCGAAAATTGAGCCCCAGGGATCAAGATATTCTCCATAACCTTGAATATGCCAAGCTGTTCCTTAAGGATCGTTTTGATCTACCAGAGCCCATGCCTTTTGTGGCCTGGTTCAAGCATGTCCGCCAGAGTCTTTCACTGGCAGAATTAAAATTCTGGGAAGAACTTCTCTTCGGTCTCCTGATCCTCAGTATCATTGCATATCGTCGATCATGGGCGAGCTCAATACGAAATGTGTTGACACCCCTGATGATTCTTCTGGTAATATCATTCTCCTTAATGGGTGGCTGGTTGATAGATCGTGCTGTCTCATTGGATGAAAAACAGGCAGTCCTTCTGGTAGATGAAGCGGAGGTTAAAAGTGCACCCATAGCAGGATCCAGTACTTTGTTTGTGATTCATGAAGGAACATCCGCCGAAATTTTTGATGCCACAGATGCCTGGTATGAACTTAGATTGAAGGACGGAAAAACTGGATGGATAAGTCATGAAGCTGTTGGTCTATATTAATCTACTGTTGCCCATTCTCCTGTTGGGTCAGAACAAGGTCAAATTGGATGAGTCTTTTGATCCAACAACCCTGCAGGACTGGCCTGACTCAAAAGCTCGAATTGAGCAAATTAAATCTTTAAGCGAGTATTACGCCAGTGTCGGTGGTGATATTGATACGCTGGAAGTTCCTGAATATTCAAGTTTTGTATTTAGAGTGCAATTGGGCAGTACAAATGACTATGATGCGGCTATTGCATTGGAATCCAGAGCGGCCGAGACCTTCGACGAAGAGATCATGATCCAGTTTGACAGCCCCTATTACAAAATTCGCGTCGGTAAAATGAAGAGTAGGGAGGAAGCCCAAAAACTGCAACAGTTTGCATTTCAGAATGGGTATCGAAGAGCCTGGGTCATCCGTACTGAGAACACACCAGAATTAAAAGAATAGAGTGGGAGACGTATGTCCGGTCATAGCAAATGGTCAACAATCAAGAGAAAGAAAGCAGTCGTTGATGCAGCCAGAGGTAAAATATTTACCAGGATTGCAAAAGAGTTAACCATCGCAGCTAGAGCTGGAGGAGGTGATGAAGCAACCAATCCACGCCTCAGAACGGCTGTTTCCACAGCCAAGGCAGCCAATATGCCCACTGCCAATATTGAGAGAGCCATTAAAAAGGGTACCGGCGATCTTGAAGGTGTGGTCATTGAAGAAATCATTTATGAAGGGTATGGTCCCGGTGGTGTTGCCCTCATGATGGAGGTTGCAACAGATAATCGAAATCGCACCGTATCCGAATTAAGACACTTACTGACCAAGCATGGGGGAAATCTGGCTCAGGCAGGTGCAGTGGGGTGGATGTTCGATACAAAAGGTGTCGTTCAGGTGCCTGCTGAGGGCGTTGAAGAGGACGAGCTCATGATGGCAGCTCTGGAGGGTGGCGCTGAAGATATGAGTAATGAGGGTGACTATTTTGAGATCATATCTGCCCCCAATGATCTGAATACAGTGAATGAAACGGTCATTGAAGCCGGATATGAGGTCGAAGTGGCCCAGATACAGCAAATCCCTAATAATTTTACCGAAGTCAGCAGCGAGGATATCCCCAAAATAGTTCAACTCATGGAACTTCTTGATGATCATGATGATATGCAAAAATTATCAGCCAGTGTGAACTTTACTGACGAAATGCTTGAAGGTCTGGAGTAGGATCTGAGGATCATCGGCATTGATCCCGGTCTAAGAATTTTAGGCGTTGGTGTCGTTGACTACGACGGAAACCGCTTCGCACCAGTTTACTCTGGTGTAATCAAGACAAAAAATAGCGATCCACTATCAGATAAACTTTCTGTTTTATACAAGGGCATATCAGCCACAATCAAGCAGTTTCAGCCTGATGTGCTGTCGATCGAGGAAGCATTTTATGGCAAAAATGCCAGAACGGCCTTACTCATGGGACATGTCAGAGGTATCGCCATGCTTGCAGGAAAACACGCCGATCTGGAAGTTCATGAATATGCAGCCAGAAAAGTCAAATCTGCCGTGACCGGAAATGGTGCTGCCGACAAGGAACAGGTTCTATACATGGTGAAACGTTTGTTGAAACTCAAAGAAGATCCTGTTACAATGGATGCTTCAGATGCGTTGGGGATAGCCATCTGTCACGGTCTTAACTATAAAATTTCTAAACTGGGTGTCTAATGTACGAGTTTATTTCCGGTAAATTGGTGAGCAAACAACCCGACAATATTGTTGTCGAGTGTGCTGGAATCGGCTATAAGCTGAAGGTCTCCTACAGTACTTTTGAACAGCTGCCTAAGACCGGCGAAAGTGTTATGATCTATACCCATCTGCATGTTCGTGAAGATATTTTTGAGCTCTATGGCTTTGCTCAGCGGGTTGAAAGAGAATTCTTTTTCAAACTCATTGCCATTTCAAAAATAGGTCCCAAAGCCGCACTCGCGATCCTTTCAGGCGGATCACCCGCTGATATTAGCAATTGGATTTTATCAGAAGATGCAAAGACCATCGCCAAGACACCTGGTATTGGACCCACAACTGCCAAGCGACTTATCCTCGAGCTAAAGCCGAAGATCGAAAAGGGTCTCGGAAGCAGTGAACCAGGTGGTTTAACCTCAAATCTTGGGACAAGCAGCGTGGAAGATGAAGCCATCCTGGCCCTGGAAGCCCTGGGATATGCCCGGGCTGAGGTCTATTCAAAAATTAGAAAGATTGTTAAAGACAGTCAGACTGAGCTGACGACTGAGCAATTGATCAAGAAAACCCTTCAAAAGTAAAAAAATCACTCAAAACCCAGGAAAAAGGATTGTGGCTGTTCTTGCTATTGCTGAGTAGTACGTCCCATAAGTACTGAGAATAATACATTCTGTGAAAGTGAGTAACTAAGAATAACTGCAACTGCAGACATTGGGAAAGTGTTGATAATAAGCAGCAGGGCGAGTCCGGAATTCTTATGGCTGAAGGATATCAGTGATCTCAATCTATGCTCTCGTGGAACGAAATATCCAACCAGGGCAAATATTGCAAATATGCCCACTCCCAGCAATACAGGCCAAATGAGATCGCTCAACCCAGCTTGAGTATTTTCAAAATACCATTGACCCACTTTCGAGGCCGAGACACCTAAAATCGTAGCCCATAAAAATCGAATAAGTATGTTCACATATGTGTTGGGCTTCCAATCCGGAGAAAAGTGACCGTAGCGCAGCCATATTTTTGAGACGAGAAATGGAACCACAACCGTAATACTCACTATTTTAAATGGCTCAAGGGTCGAGATAAAGGAGTAGGAATCGTTTCCAATCAAGAGTGGAATGATCGAGAATGTGATACAGGCAAATAAGTTACTCACAACGATCATCGACATAATATGGCTCATTTTTACGTGTAACCCGGAGGCAACTGCACCTGCAGATACTGCAGTGGGTGAGATCGCTATTACCAATCCAGCGGCAGCCACCTCAAGTGAAATTGATTTTAGCAGGAAAAATATGATCAGGGCAAGGCTGACCTGTCCAAGAATCACATAGAGGTGGAACTTTGACAATTGATTCCATATTTGAGCTCTGGATTCAATAAAAGTGTGAAAAATGATCACGACCAGAATAGGCTTGATCAACCATGTCGCTTCAGCGCCAATTCGTGTTGTCAATCCCAAAAAGATTGATAGAGCAGGTAACCATCGAAATAGCGAATTAACCCA
>CAZVSF010000026.1:0-6949 GCA_964630195.1 uncultured Lentisphaeria bacterium | reverse complement strand
CTGCCATCTTCCGAGATACCAATTGATTCCCGGACCTTGTGACCGGCTTTTCTCCAGATATTGTGACCATCAGTGATATCTATGGCAGTCATGACCCGATCTGGTGCAACGATAAATACTTTGTTACCATGGGCAACTGGCCAGCAGGCTGCAGGAGAGTATAACAAGCCCTTCCTGTCACCAGTCCACTGCCAGGCCAGATCACCCCGCCTGGCATTCACAGCATAGAATGAACCATCCCAGGCGCCGTACAGGATCTTGCCTTTGGCGTAGAGGGGTAAAGTTTCAATATATCCTCCAGCTCCCTCAAACGACCATTTCACCTCACCATTTCTCAGGTTTAGTGCCAGCAGCTGGCCCTCTCCAGTGCCGATATATACTTTGCGACCCTTTATCAGTGCAGAGCCCATGATCGGAGCGCTGGTTTTAGTTTGCCACAATAACTTGCCCATTTTTGTAGACAGGCAGGAAATGGTTGAATCGACGGACCCCACAATGATCCGAGACCCCTTTACTGCTGGTGTGGAATGAATAGGACCCTTGGCCTGCCAATCCCAGTTCACCTTCCCTGAGGCAAGATCAAGGGAGACAAGTTTTCCATCCACACTGCTGACGTAGACCTGGTCTGAGACCACTGTGGGCGCTGAGGTGATCAGAGAACCCGTTTCGTGTTGCCATACTATTCTGACATTTGAATCATCATTCATTGAATAGTCAGGATAGGGTAGGGTCAATGAATCCAGCGAAGACTTCTCACCAAGGGGAAGTGTATACCAGGTATTGCTACTGTCTGCCAGAGGTATTCTTTCAGTAAAGATTGCTCTGTCCGGCCAGAGATCGGCAAGGGTGTATCCGGTAGGTTTGAGCGCATCGCGATGTCCACCTCTTAAAATAGATCTGCTCATGACACCGGGAATCCCCTCATAGGAAGATGCACGATTCGCATGACCGTGCCCATGGAGTACTGCTTGAATATTATAGGGTCGCAATACGTCTCGCAGTGCGTGCCAATTGTCTACTGAAGGATCCAGGGGATAATGCATGACAATAAAGACTTTCTGCTGAGGATCTGGCATGGAGCTTAAGATGGATCTGATCCAGGCAATATCTTCAGGGTCAATATAGCCTGCACCCATTCTGAGAATCGGTCCCTGGTGGAGACCGATGAAGCGAAACTCACCCGCTTCAAAATTGAATTTATCTGCTCCCCATAGCTGTTCGAACAAACCGGCTCCAGAAGATGACCATTTCAAGTCATGATTTCCGGGGATGATGTAATATGGAATGTTGAGACTGTCTAAAATTGACTTTGCCTGTGGCAAATTCCCACCCACATCCATTTCAGTAATATCACCTGAAACAATAACAAATGATAAGCTGTCTTGTCTATTAATGTCACTCACAACGATGTGCAGGTCCTCTGCACCGGTGGTACTGCCAACATGGGTATCTGTTAGCCAGGCGAACTTGATGGGCTCTACGGCATTGTCCTGCCCCAGGACCAGGGAGAGAACCATGATCAGCGATGCAAATATGCGGAGGAAAATAGACATATCGAGCCTCTTTTTTTCTTCAATATAATTAAAGCTAAGCTTCTGGGAAGCGTCAAGATCATCTTACCTTGAATGGAATGGGAGCAGGTCAAAGTCGGAACTTTGGCCCCTCCATCACTTATAATGATCTGATTTTCAATTTTGACCTGATAGTATCACCATTAGATTCAAAGCTGAATTATTGTGTAAGGACCCACAGGTATGAAACTGACTGCTTTCAACGCGATCCATAAATCACTTGGCGCCAAAATGGTGCCTTTTGCTGGATATGAAATGCCCATTCAATATGAAGGTATCATGGCGGAGCATGAAACTGTCCGTACAAAGGCCGGCTTATTTGATGTTTCCCATATGGGCGAGTTCTGGGTAGTGGGTGAGCAGGCACTGGATTTTGTGGAGTATGCAACGGCCAATAATGTTGCTTCAATGGAAAAGGGCCAGGTCCAATACTCAGTGATGTGTCTGGAAGATGGAGGCATTGTTGACGATCTTCTAATTTATAGATTTGCTGATCGTTTTCTCCTTGTTGTAAACGCTTCAAATCTTGAGAAGGACTGGAATCATCTCTCAGGACTCGTTGAGAAATTTAAGGATGTTCAGTTGGTCAACGGCTCTGATGGGATCGCATTATTGGCCCTTCAGGGTCCTGAATCCAGGAATATCCTATCCAAGCTGACATCGGCAAAATTGGAAGCACTGGAGTTTTATCATTTTGGAATCGGCGATGTCAATGAAATGCCCATGATCATCTCGAGAACTGGTTATACAGGTGAACTGGGATATGAGCTTTATCATGATCCTGAGGAATCAGAGGCTCTCTGGAATGCATTGATGGAAGCAGGAAAAGAGTACGGCATTGCTCCCATCGGTCTGGGTGCCAGAGATACCCTGCGAATGGAGATGAAATTCTGCCTGTATGGGAATGATATTGATGAAACCACCACCCCTCTGGAAGCACGATTGGCGTGGGCAATCGATCTTGAACATACTGACTTTCTTGGTCGAGATGCGCTTATCCAACAAAAAGAAGCAGGAGTATCTCGCTTTCTGGTGGCTTTTGAGATGCTTGAGCGGGGGCTACCGCGTCATGGCTATGAACTATTTTTCGGTGACGACAAAGTGGGGGTCGTAACCAGTGGCGGACAGAGTCCATCCTTGAAAAAAGGAATCGGTCTCGCCTATGTGGATAAACCCCACCAGAAGATCGGCACTGAGTTGCAGATAGATATTCGGGGGAGACGCCTCGCCATTAAAATTGTAAAACCACCTTTTATAAAAAAGAAGACCAATTGATTTCATGGTAGCTAAAAAGAAAAGTATGAGTCTGGAAGAAAAAAGCAGGGAGATCCTTGGAATTCTCACCATGGTGGTAGGTGTATTTGTGCTTTTGAGTCTGGTGAGCCATGAACCCACCGAAGAATTGAGTATCATGCCGGGAGTGCACTTCAGCAATTGGATGGGTTATGCCGGTATATATATCTCCTGGGTTCTCTTTAAAATGTTCATGGGATGGGGTTCATTGATCATCCCCGTGCTCATCGGTATTTGGGGGTATGTTGTATTCTCCGAAAAGGATATTCAGCCGGTGTTTCGGTTTACGGGATATAGTTTCGCCTCCTCATTCATAGTGATGCTTCTTTTCAGTCTCATTGCCGATAAAAGTGGAATGCCACCGGAAGATTTGTTCAGGCACAGTGGTTATCTCGTTGTAAACATTGGGAAGTTATTTGAGGATTTTCTTGGTTTTCCAGGCTCTGTTCTCGTTCTTCTCAGTATCTCGATTGTCACCTTTCAGGCCTGGAGAGGGTTTTCTCTTCGTCGATTAAATGATTGGGCGGAGGACCGCATTTCAGAGGTGAGGAACAGGTTGAAACGGGCCAGGGACGAAAGAGCCCGGGCCAAGGACTTGAAAGCGCGGTCACAGGCACCTATCCAGCGTGAAGAAGATGTCAAGGAGGCAAATAAAGTTGAAAAAGAGACCAAACCAGAAGCACCTGAAGCGGTAACTCCTCCACCCATTCAGCGGGAAGAAGTACCAGCTAGAAATC
Organism: uncultured Lentisphaeria bacterium; assembly: GCA_964630195.1. Lineage (GTDB taxonomy): Bacteria > Fidelibacterota > UBA8477 > UBA8477 > JABMPR01 > JABMPR01. Next base: position 3,348 of record CAZVSF010000026.1, on the reverse strand, counting down.
TTGGGAAGGCGGAGCAGACCACCCTGCAGCCGAATGAAATAGAGATCGAGGAAGCTATCATCGAAGATGAGGTCGACTATGATGAGACTTTGACCAAGGTTCCCAAGCGGGAGTATAAATTACCCTCCGTTGATCTACTTATGGAGCCACCACCCAGTTCAGCAGGGCAATCAAAAGAAATTCTGCTGAGAAAAGCAGAGCTCCTCATTCAGACACTTGAAACATTTGGGGTAGATGGACGCGTCACCAATATCGCTCCCGGTCCGGTGATTACCCGCTATGAGGTTGAACCTGGTCCTGGTATTCGTGTATCAAAAATTGCAAATCTTTCTGATGATATTGCCCGCGTAATGGAAGCCCAGAGTGTTCGCATAATAGCACCCATCCCAGGAAAAAATTCAGTTGGGATTGAGCTGCCCAACGATGAACCGGAGATCGTTTATTTTAAGAGCGGTATCAATTCTCATAAATTCTCAGAACCTAAATCAGTGTTGACCATCGCATTGGGTAAAACGACAGCGGGTGAAATTTTTGTTGCTGATCTGGCAAAAATGCCCCATTTGTTGGTTGCTGGAGCCACTGGATCAGGTAAGTCGGTCTGTATTAATACCATTATTACTTCACTTCTGTATCGAGCCCGGCCTGATCAGGTGAAGTTCATCATGATAGATCCCAAAAAATTGGAGCTTTCCACTTATAAGCGATTGCAGGGGTATCATCTCATCACAAGCGAGTCCATTGATGAATATGTCATTACCACTCCGAAAAATGCCATACATGCTTTGCGCTCTGCTGAATTGGAAATGGAGAAACGTTACAATCTGCTCTCGAAAAAAACGGTTCGTAATATTGACCAATATAATGAAAGAGCCACCGGTAAGGATGGATATGTCCCACTGCCATACATCGTCGTGCTGGTGGATGAACTGGCTGATCTCATGATCACTGCAGGAAAAGAAATTGAAGAACCTATCGCACGCCTGGCACAGATGGCCCGTGCTGTTGGTATCCATCTGGTGATTGCCACACAAAGACCATCTGTTGATGTCATTACCGGTGTGATCAAAGCCAACTTTCCAACGCGTATTGCATTTAAGGTCGCCCAGAAAAATGATTCCAGAACCATTCTCGATCAAAATGGTGCTGAAAAACTATTGGGTCGTGGAGATATGCTTTTCCTCGCTCCTGGTGCGCCTGCACCTGTGCGTCTCCATAATGCTTTTGTAACTCTTGAAGAGATTGAGGATGTCCTCGATCATGTTCAAGAGCAGCCCAAACCTGAAGAAGAACTATTGCCAGCCATCGTGGATGATCAAGACCCAAGCATTGCTGGCACTGAAGGAGGGGGAGAAGTAGACCCTCTATTTGACGAGGCCTATCGCCTGGTGGTTCTTCATCAGCAAGGATCTGTCAGCATGATTCAGCGGAGACTCAGGGTTGGCTATGCCCGGGCAGGTCGACTCATTGATGAACTGGAACGCGCTGGTGTGGTTGGTCCAAATACAGGCAGTAAAGCGAGGGATGTGCTCATTGGACCTGAAGTCCTGGATAACCCTTCATTTGATGAAGATATCCTAGATGATTAAATCTGATCGATTTCCAGGACATATATATCATCCACTGATTAAACGGCTGCTGACGCTGTCACTCCTTCTGCTTATAGCAATCCCATGCAAGGCTGCCAAACCTCCAAAAGAACTATCAAAAGTCATAGATCACTTTATGCATTTGGAGTCAACAAGTATATCCATTGATCAGGTCATTGAATGGAAATTCTCTAATAAGCGCGATACAGTCCATATTCAGATGGACATAAAGGCAGGCAGACAATTTCATGTCAGGTTGTCTGATTTCGGTATGGAAATGTTTGTGGCTGACGATCAGATGATCACTTTAAATCATTTTCGACAACAATTTTTAGTTGAAAATGCCAGTCCAGATGCGCTCTTAAAACAGCTGTTTGTTGGTGGTGATCTGAATCAGGCTCGCTTTAAGGGTGAAAAGAAAAGCAAAGATGGAAATCGTAGACTCCATTTCAAATTTGATGGAGATTTTTCAGATTGGGAGCGTCTTGATGTAGTGCTTAGCGGGTCTGATGACCTGGAAAAAGTAATTCTGGTCGATTATGATGGAAATTCATACATGATCACGCTAAGATATAGTCATACGTTCGAAAATTTTGTTATTCCAGATATCAATAAAGATTATCCAAGCTATCAAAAAGCAGATCTCAGGGGGAAATGATGCGCATCATGGCGTTGGTCAAAGAGCATCCCGTAAAGTTCATTATCTCCATCGCAGTTAGTTTGGCATTGGTTTATTATTCATTTAAAGACCTGGAATGGCAGTCTTTCTGGCAGGCCGTGCTAAAAATAAACTATTGGCTCCTGGCTGGTGGAGCTTTCTTACTGGTATTCAGTAATGTAGTGCGAGCAGCTCGCTGGAAAATTCTTCTTAGTCCACAGAAGGATATCGGCAACAAGCAATTGTTTGAAGCCACCATGATGGGCTACATGGGCAACAATGTTCTACCCTTCAAATTAGGCGAAGTCCTGCGCGCTGTTGTGGTTGCCAAACGGCATGATCTGAAAGTGAGCGGTGTCGGTGCTTCCATTGTGGTTGAACGAGGATTGGATATGTTTTCCTTTCTCCTATTGGCCGGGCTGTATGGTGCAATTGTACCCACCTTCGAATCGGCCAGACTCTTATCTCTACTGGGTCTCGGTGCGCTAACCTTTGTGCTCATCCTGGGATTCTGGGCCAATCGTCATCATGATACCTTTAATAGTCGCATTGAAGCCTGGAGTGAGAAACTCATCGAGAAGGGCCATCCAAAAAGAGCCGAGCATCTTGTTTCCATATTCCACGGCCTGGAAACCCTATGGCGGATGCCAAAACCTCTCGTGGTTATTATACAGACCGGGTTCCTCTGGCTATTGTATTTTTTGGTCACATTTTGTGGGCTCGCTGCCTTTGATTTTGGCTTAAATGTGGTCGAACTTTGGAAGGTTACCTCAATTCTGCTTGTCTTTACGACCCTCTCTCTCTCAATCCCTGCCGCGCCAGGTTATGTCGGTACATATCATGGTGCCGTACTTGCTGCCCTGATGATCTTCAATATTGAGAATGATGCGGCCAAGGCGTTTGCCATCGTTCTGCACCTGATGAACTACCTCATCTATACACCCATGGGTGCCTGGTATCTCATGAAGGCAGGGTTGACACTGGATCTGGCTAAAGACGTTGAAGATGACACGGTCTAGTGGCGCCGGTAACAGCCAATGGTGTGTAACTCGCGTGATTCCTTGCTTGACTGTTTAGGCATAGCAAATTACCATTAAAGGCTAA
>CAZVSF010000025.1:18056-20804 GCA_964630195.1 uncultured Lentisphaeria bacterium | reverse complement strand
TCCGGTTTGCGAGACTTTCATATCCACCAAGGGGGCTGGGCTTAATGAGTTCTGCAGGCTGTTTTTCACTGCGAAACCAGGCACACTGACCAAAAAACATCATCATACAAATTGATTGAATCAGGATCGCAATAAGTCGATGTTTTTGTCTTCGCATGAATCCGCTCTCCGGTTAACACATGTGGGTGAATCCAAATATAAGGCCATGCCCGAAAAACACAATGACTTAGGGCACAGGGGAATATCCCATTATAGCGGCTAAAGAGAGCTCTTTATTGTTGAACTTATTTGTAGAGCAAGAGGGGGGTCAGGCTTTTTCCATCAACCCTGTTTAAGGGTTCCACACCCAGAATATCAGCCAGCGTAGGTGCCAGATCCACGGTGGCAACTGAATCCATAAGACTCACAGAGCGCATTTTGAGTGAGCTGAAGATCAAGGGGACATGGCTGTCGTATTCATATGGTGTTCCGTGTGTGGTTCCATAAGGACTTCGAAATATCCAGCCCTCATCAACCAGGGTAATAAGATCTGGACTTAATTGGGGATTGATGAAGTTTCTCAAACGATAGGCCCGGGAGTCTTCTGGTGTGGTTGCCAGAAGTTCAGCTTTTGTGTATATTCGATAAACACCTTCCACTGATTCCATATATGTTTGCATGATGGAGTCTACCACGGCAGGATTAACCCCCAGCTCATCCATCCTGGCAAAATCATAAAAATAACTGGAGCTCTTACGCAGGATATAGTCATGACTACCATAGGTAGAATCGAGTTCAGCATAAGCTTTTGCCCGGGTAGCCAGATAATGTTTTTCATCCACGCGACCTCCTGATTTGTGCATTATCTGCGTCCAGTGTTCTGGAAGCGGCAAGCCTCCGTGGTCAGAAGAAAGGGCAAAGACCACCTGCTCAAGACCTACCTGCTCATCCAGGAATTCAATAAAATTCATGAGGTAGGCATCAACTTTGAGCAGATGATTCATAACTTCAAGCGAATAAGGTCCATAATAGTGAGCCAAAAGATCCAGCGTGGACAATCCTATATTTAAAATATCAGGGTGGCCATCCTGACCCAGATCGTTTTCAAGGGTTATCATTTTTGCCAGATCCAAGGTCATGCGATCCATCCAGGGGCGATTCGCAATTTCATTTTTAATCTTGGCATCATCCCAGCCTGCTTCAAACCCAATGGGAAAAACGGGAGAATAAATGGTGTTTTCAAAGCGATCCGTTTCACCATAAAACGAATCAGCATGGGCATACTGAGCCAGGAGAGAGGGATCCACATCGTTGGTCCAAACCGAGTCCCGATAACTGAGAATATCAAGTCCTTCATTAAAGTCCTTGAGCCAGTCTGGAATGCTCTCTGTATAATAGTCTGTGGTCGTAAATGAGCCTTGCCAGTTATACCAGATCGCCAGGTCTGGATTTTTCCCTGACAGCATGACAGACGCTCTATCCTTGCAGGCGACACCAAAGACTTTTGATTGGCGTGAAGTGGCTTTTAGCCAATCCCCATACGTCGTTGCATTTACCTCTCCATATGAAATGTGATTGGATGGTATATCCAAAGCATTGGCATCTGGGTCTTCAACGCAGTAGACATCTTTTCCTGTGCTCCGGTCGTACCAGCTGTTTCCCATAATACCGACAGGGCCTGGCTGGAGACCGGATCCCAAAACAAAATGACCGGGACCGGTCGAACAATATCCATGTTCGTGATGGGCATTGTCAAAGCGGTTGCCATGATCCATCAACCATTTGAGTCCTCCAGTAAAAACCGGACGGTAGTGCTCATATGTATTAAAAGCAAAATGATCAAGGACAATAACAACCACGAGACGGGGTTTCTCATCTGGTTTGCAGGCAACGAGAAAAAGAGTGCTCAATAATAAAATGGCTAGGTTTCTGGTCTTCATCTTTCGCTTCCCCTAAATTGATTTCCCCCGGGCAGGGATTGCCTGTGCTACGCTCGGCTTACTTCGTCTCGAATTCCTGCCTGGACCAGTATGGATTTTTTTACAACGCTTTCATGGTTTCAATATGTGCTCTGAGCTTATCAAGGGATTGAGTATAGTGATCCAGCTTATTGTGCTCTTTGGCTACCACGGCTTCTGGAGCTCGATCCACAAAATTTTTATTGGCCAATTTGCCCTGAACAGACTTTAGTAACCCCTCAGTAGTGGCAATTTCCTTTTCAAGACGTTCAATTTCTTTTTCAAGATCAATGATGCCTTCCAGGGGAACAAATATCTCCATTTTTTCAACCATGGCCGCTGCTGAAAATCCTGGTTTCTCGACATCAAGACCAAATTCAATTTCATCACAGCGTGTCAATTTCGCAATGGTGGCTTTGGTTCTGGTTAGAATGTCCAGTTGGTGCTGGCTATCTACACGACCCACCAGTTTAATTCCGTGCGATGGCGGAACATTCATCTCGGAGCGAATGGTTCGAATTGCCGTAATGACCTTTTTTAAAAAATCGGTCTCTTTGGCTTCCACTGGTGCGTGAAAAGCCTTTTTAAGCGTGGGCCATTCTGCCACGATCAAATCAGCCTCATCAGGTAATTTGACCTGCTGCCAGATCTCTTCGCTCATAAAAGGTGCATAAGGATGGAGCATTTTCATGATATCACGCAGGACATATATCGCCACTGACATGGCGGTTTGTTTCTGAGCTTCAGACCCATCATAAAGACGCATCTTGATCATCTCAATGTACCAGTCACAAAAGTCATTCCAGATAAA
>CAZVSF010000025.1:13331-17956 GCA_964630195.1 uncultured Lentisphaeria bacterium | reverse complement strand
TCCGGCGCAGTAACCAGATCGTTGGTGGGATAATAATAATCCAGATCCTTGCTATCCTCAGGCCATTGATGAACAGCAAAGGGCCACAACCAGGAAGAAGCCCACGTATCCAACACATCTTCATCCTGCTTGATGCTTTTGGAATTACACTTGCTGCAGCTGTCAGGAGCTTCTACCTGAACCATCACCTCACTGCACTCCTGGCAGGTGTATACTGGAATACGGTGACCCCACCACAATTGGCGACTGATACACCAGTCTTTAATATTGGACATCCAGTGTTCATAGGTCTTGGTCCAATGGGCAGGGTGGAATTTGATCTTGTCATCACGCACAGCCTGCAGGGCTGGTTTGACCAACTCGGTCATATTCATGAACCACTGTTCCGACTCGTATGGTTCAATGGGGACATTACCACGTTCAGAATAGCCCACCTTGTGAACATAATCTTCGATCTTTTCCATGAGATTCAGCTCTTTGAGCTGCTCAATAACATCTTCACGGGCTTCAAATCGATCGAGCCCAATGAATTCGCCGGGGACATTTTCATTCAGACTGGCATCTTCATTAAAAATATTGATAAATTCCAGATCATGGCGTTTGCCCATGTCCCAGTCATTTTGATCATGGGATGGGGTGACCTTGACACAACCGGTTCCAAAATCCTTGTCTACGTATTCATCTGCAAAGATCGGGATCTCACGACCCACCAGGGGCAAAATGACATGTTTACCAACCAGGTGCTGATAGCGTTCATCATCGGGATGCACGGCAACACCAGTATCGCCAAGCATGGTTTCTGGTCTCGTTGTAGCCACAACGAGATATTCTTTTGAATCCTTGATGGGATAGCGCATGTGCCAGAGATGACTATTGCGCTCCTGATAGATGACCTCTTCATCCGAAATGGCAGACTTGGTTTTGGGACACCAATTTACCAGGCGTTTCCCACGATAAATATAGCCTGTATTGTAAAGCTCAACAAAGGAGTGGAGCACGGCCTTGTAGTAGTTATCATCCATGGTGAAGCGTTCCCGCTCCCAATCACAGGAGGCACCCAGCTTTTTGAGCTGTTCAATGATAATACCACCATATTTCTCTTTCCATTCCCAGGCATGTTCAAGAAAAGCATCCCGGCCTATCTCATGCTTTGTGATACCCTTCTCACGGAGCATGTTGACGACCTTGGTTTCCGTGGCAATAGAGGCGTGATCCGTTCCTGGAATCCAGCATGCTTCTCGACCCTGCATACGACGCCAGCGGATAAGAATATCCTGCATGGTATTATTGAGGACGTGTCCCAGGGTTAATATTCCCGTCACATTGGGGGGCGGAATTACAATGGTATAGGGTTTTTTGTTCTGGTCCGGTTGGGAGTGAAAGTAATTCTGCTCCATCCAATACTGGTACCATTTATCCTCGATCAGTGAGGCATCATATCTTTTGCTAAGTTCCTGGGTCATGTATACATCTTGCCTTTATTTACCAACAGTTCGTCACTACAAGAACACCGCCCAATGCGGAAAATGTGACGCTTTCGATGATGGAGATCCTTCAGGTCACACAGCTCTTGCCCGGCGGGAATAAAGAGATCTCATCTCTAAAATGGACTGTCTTATTGTCAACTTTTCAAGCTCTGACTCGCCTGCCCTCGCTTTACGAGCTACGGAGCGGTCACCCTCCTAAACAGAAACCTTCATTGCACCAAAGCAAGTGTCTATCGTCTGTTTCACACATAGACAAGTTGTCTGTGCAGGCGGATGAATTTATACGGCAGGTTGCGGTGGTGTAAGGGGAAATTAGACAAGTTTGATGAGATCTTGATGTCGATGATCAGTATCTGATGGAAAGCTGGATGGAGGCATCATTTTGCCAGGTGACCACAGTATCTGAGTCAAATTCTACCCAGGCATCCCCATAGGTCCATTTGTTGGGTTCGATGATAGTGGGAGCACCCTGGATCGCAGCGACCTCATCCTTTCTTGAACCAATACCGAAATAACGGTCGGAGTAAATTCGACTGGGTTCCAGTATCATACCAACTTTCAATGGATTTAATTCTGAAGATGTCCATGAGACCACCTTGTCGCCATCAAATTGGACAGTAGAAAATCCATAACGCCATTCCAGACCCTTGATCTGGAGTGGTGGTCCCTGTACTGCAGAGACCCATTCTTTGTTTGACCCCAGCGTAAAAAAAGTATCCAAAGCAACTTCCTCTGCAACAGGCTCTACTTTTTTCTGCTCGGCTTTGGCTTTGGCCATTTCTACTTCGCGTCTCTGCATGGCTTTCACCCGGGCAGCACTCAGTTTGGTGGATTGCTCTGTATACTCTTTAAATCGGTCAACCGGAGAATTGAACAAAGAGGAGCTAAGCATAAAAAAGAAACTGATCAGAATGATCAAAATGGCGGCAACAAAGAGAGAGGTTGTCCCTGGTAAATAATCGCCAAAGCTCCAGTTCTCTTCAAAGAGATCTGGCTCAGGTTCGGGCTTGGTCTTAGGCCTGGGTGGGGGTTTGGGCGGCTCTTTTTTGGGTGGCGGCTCAGGCTCTGGTTCTGGTCTTGGCCTGGGGCGAGGGCGCTCTTGTTGCTGTCTATATCTGGGGGGTGGCTTGGGGGGCTCAAACCCCATGTCAGCGCCAGCATTACTATCCTTGACATGGCGAAAATGACCATATTTCTCTACATAGTTGAGGGCGACGGTTTTGGCTTCATTGATTATTTTGATCTGGGCTTCAGCCTTGGCGCCAACCCTTTCATCATTTTGAAAACGATCGGGGTGCCAAATTTTTGCAAGATCACGATAGGCTTGTTTGACATCATTGGCATCAGCAGTTTTCTCAAGACCGAGATGTTTAAGTGCTTCAGCTATTTTCATGCCTTTACTGGCCATGGATGTCATTTACCCTTTCATTCGCTGATTACGATTTGCATACGGCCCTCAAGATATTCAGATGAGGATCAATAATCTATAGCATATCTTTGATTTTTTTGAGCTTGCTCCTACGACAGACGCCATTTCTACTTTGTGAGGGGTGTTGAATAAATGATACTTGTTGTCATGTGTCGGCGGAAATAGATTGTGTTTGTTAAAGCAGCATTTTTATTAAACTTCAAATAAATTGTCACGTCGGTTAATTACAAAAGGATTGAAAATCATGGAATTAGGTGCATTCTCGATAAGTCTTTCAGTAAGAGAAATAAAGGCGTCAAAAGCGTTTTACGAAGAAATCGGATTCTCGGTCATTGGGGGTGTTGAAGAACAGAAATGGCTTATCCTGAGAAACGGCGACACAACGATTGGACTATTCCAGGACAAGTTTGAAAAAAACTGTCTGACTTTTAACCCTGGCTGGGATGCCAACGCAAATCAACTTGAAGATTATACTGATGTTCGTGATCTGCGGGAGCAGTTTAGAGCACGGGGACTTGAGATACTTGGAGCAAGCGAGGAAAACCCGACCGGACCAGCGAGTTTCAGTCTTGTCGACCCTGATGGAAATCCCATTCTCTTTGATCAACACGTATAATTAATGCAAGTGGACTGCCTATATGGAAAGGAACAGCCCCATGAGATGGTTCAAAAATTTGTCTGATTCCATGAGAATCTATTTTGGTCTCATCATATTGTTGGCCTTGTTGTCCGGGATTTATGTCTTTCTGCCTCAAGGCGATTTTCTTCCGCCAGGCGCTGGAACTGAATTACCAGCATCCAAACCCGTCATTGCGTTCGTGAATGTTCTGGTGAGCCTGGCCCTATATGGCGGGCTGGCTTTTGCCGGTCTGCAGTTGGCAAAAAAGCTGGGCTTTGCTGAGATCTGGGATTCGAACATCACCAACAAGCAAAGGTTCTTCGTTCCAGCCATCTCCGGTATAGGCCTTGGTTTATTTTTCATTCTAGCAGATGTGATCATAACGCCCTTGCATGGTCTGGGTCACATCCCCCACCCTCCCTTTCCAACTTCACTGCTTGCTTCTACCATAGCCGGTATTGGCGAAGAGGTTCTTTTTCGACTTTTTTTCGTATCCTTTTGGCTCTGGTTGCTTTCAGGAATACTCTTGAAGTATAAATGGAAAACACAAATATTCTGGTTGGTCACCTGTCTCTCTGCCCTGGTGTTTTCAATGGGTCACGCCCCGTCAGCCATGATGATCTTTGGCTTTGAGAGCCTGGGAGAAATACCCGCTCCCCTTTTATTCGAAATATGTCTTCTCAATGGCACGCTTAGCTTTTTTGCAGCATATTTTCTAAAGGAGTACGGTTTCCTGGCCGCTGTTGGTGTTCATTTCTGGACTGACATCATCTGGCATGTGATCTGGGGACTTTTTTAGATAGCCTAAAGACAGGAAACTTTCAGGGGCGAACTTATTAATGACATTCCCTCAAAAGCTTTAACAGAATGAAACTGGAGAATATATGAAGATCTGTATCGTTGGTGCCTCAGGAAAATTGGGACAATACATGATTCAACATGCTCTGGATCGCGAATATGAGGTCAATGGGGTTTGTCGCGATAAGAGTGTGGTGAAGCTAGAAGCCTTGAAGGACAAAATCACCATCTTTCCCGGTGCCACCAATGACAGAGAGGTCATCAAACAGGCTGTCGCCGGATGTGATGGCGT
>CAZVSF010000025.1:0-13231 GCA_964630195.1 uncultured Lentisphaeria bacterium | reverse complement strand
GTGCCACCAATGACAGAGAGGTCATCAAACAGGCTGTCGCCGGATGTGATGGCGTGTTGACCGTTCTGGCTCCCTGGGGTGTCCGGCAATATTCCTCAGGTACGGCACAGGCGGTCATGGATTTTGCCAAACCCGATGCGCGACTCATTTTTTCATGTGGTTGGCACATTACAAAAGATCACCAGGATAAATATTCTCGATTGCTAAAAACTCAGGTTGTTATTGGGCGATGGATCGGAAAGATCACTCGGCTGCTGGAGTTGGATGATCAGGAACTGGCCTGTGATCTCATCTTCAGGAGTAACGCCAAATGGACCGTGGTACGAGGCAGCGATCTGGAAGAAGGGGAAAGCCAGGGCTTGCCTGTCTGGAGCCAGCATGTGGGGGATCCTGTTCTGGAAAGCAACATGACCCGACGGACCGATTTTGCACTATTTATGGTCGATGCTCTTGAAAAAGATGATTTGATTCAGGAAGCGCCGGCTATTGTGGGGTGTCAGTCGCCCTCGGCATTGGCACACTCTACTAGCTCAGGTTGAGTTTAGATGTCTACGCTTAAAGCCCCATACACCAATCCCGAAGTAGATGAGGGTCATAACTAACAGCACTATCAATTCTCCAGCGACATCCCGGAGACCACTCCCCATAATGCTTATTTTTTGGAGGGCTGATATGGCTGGCGCGGCTGACATGAGGGTTTGCCAGCTCACACCATAATCTCCCAGATAAAACCATGCTTCAGGGGATATTGGAAAGGCTGCCCCGGAGAAAAACATAAATAGAAAGAGGGGAAAGTTACCCACAACCAGAACATCGGTCACTGAGCGTGTGACGGCTGCCAAAATCAAACTGAAGGCAATCATACTAATGCTGGTGAGAACGGTGATCAACAAGAAGGACGAGAAAGCTCCCCGCATTTCAAAACCCAGAGAGTTTGCTGCAGCCAGAGTGAGAAATATGGCGATAATTCCCACCAACACCTGGCTGGATCCCACCCCCACCAGAAACTGCCAGGCATTTATCCTGGATAATTTTAATCTGAGTATGGTGCCTTGATCGACTTCAACAATTATCGCAATAGTGGCCGAAAGCATAAGCATGATGATGGAGAGAATGAGCATCCCAGGCATCCACATTTCGAAGTCATCAATCTGTCCAGAAAGTCCAAGGGCAGTTTCCTTGATCTGGTATAGCCTGCTTTGCCCGGAATATTCAGCCAGTAGCTCATCCATCATTTCACCAAGCCAGACTGCTGAGATCAGATAGCCCGTATTGGTAAGGTTCCCTACAATCTCAACTTCCGGGGGACTGTGTGTTTCGGAAAAAACATCTTCTGAGAAGTGATCTGGTATGACCAGGAGGACATCAGCTTTTCTTGTCTCAATTTTATTGATGGCTATTTCTCGAGTGGTAGTTGACCGGACACTCAAGGGCATGTTTTCAACCTCAGCCATGTAGGCTTGAAATTGAGGCAACAAGGTTTCACCCAGGTTTATGCACTCCCCATTGAGTTCCACTCCCTGATCCAGACTTACAATGAGAGCCCGGTAATGGGGTTGAGAGGCTTCATTGATGAGGAAATAGACAAACACGAAAAAGGGAGCCATTGATACGGTTAGGATGAGTATCCAGAAATTACGAATCTGTTCCTTCACACTTTTAATAAAAATCGGCCAAATCATGGATTACTCAGCGCTCTAAATAGTGCTGTTTCACTATTCCTCGACTCGAGTCTTCGCGAGCAAAGCGACGCGATCTCGAACCATCTGTAAGCCAGGAAGTCGGCGATTACCGCGCTCATTTTATTCGCTTTCAATGACACGATACACTTCATTCTCTCAGAGCCCTGCCAGTAAGATGGATAAACACATCTTCCAGAGTGGTTTTACGCAGTTGAATTTCTCCAATCTTCAGATCATATTTGTGGACCAGATCGGTTATTTCAGATAGCTTTTCCAGGTGCCGAAAGGAACGGATCAATAGTCTATCCTTGTCCATAGTGATGTTTTCAGCCAGCAATCCCAAGGAAGAGCTCAAGTCTTTGATGAACTGGGTTGCTTGATCTGAATTTTTTTCCTGCAGGGAGTCAAATCGGCACTCCAGACAATCTCCTGTTCCCAAGGTTTCTTTAAGCGAATCTACGCTTCCCACAATCAACAACTTTCCATGATCGATGATGGCGACACGGTCTGACAGGCGCTCTGCTTCATCCATATTATGGGTGGTGACAATCACGGTTTTCTGGTGTCCCAGAGAGCGAATCAAATCACGCACAAGAATGCGACTCTGGGGGTCCAGTCCGGCTTCGGGTTCATCTAAAATTAGAACAGGAGGATCATGGATTAAAGCCAGAGCAATATTCAAACGCCGTTGCATTCCACCTGAGAGTTTGGATGCGTAAACCGCAGCCTTGGCCGACAACCCAAGGGTATTGAGTAATTCGTTGGCTCGCTCATGGACGTTCTCAGTGGACATTCCATGCATTTTTCCCAGAAATACCAGTTGCTCCAAGCAGGTGAGGCGGGGCCAGAACAGATTCTCCTGGGGACAGAAACCGATTATTTCTGAAAGATCATCCCTGGAGTCCCATTTTATCTCGCCTCCATCTGTTTCCAGTAGAGCACAAAGCATACGAATGGTAGTGGTTTTTCCTGCCCCATTTGGACCTAACAAACCCAAGATCTCACCCTGATTGATGGTCAGAGACAAATCGTCTACGGCAAGCAGGTCACCAAATTTTTTTGTGAGATGTTCTATTGATATCATGGCATTCCCCGTGCCTTGAATTTATCTGTCTGATTATTTAAGTATCACCATTTTTATGGTCTTGTTAAATCCTGGTCCACTGGTTTGACAGAAATAGAGCCCGGCCGGGACTGACGCCCCAAATTGATCAGTGCCCTGCCATGTTAACTGGTGTCTCCCGCCCTGCTGGAATCCTTTTTGAAGTACAGTGACCAGTGAACCGTTGACGTCATAAATCACCACTGAAATTTCAGCATATCGGGGTAATTCATATTGAATACTGGTGGTTGGATTAAAGGGATTTGGATAATTTTGCATCAGGATAAATGCATCTGGGGTTTGATGATCTTTCTGGTCAATTCCTACCAATACTTGTTCAATATTGTAGAGCTGATAACGTAGGGGTCCTGCAAAGGTAACAACATCCCGCTGGACCAACCCAATATCAGGTGCAAACCAATCGTAGTATTCATAGTCAGCACCTATATAACGATGGAACCCAATACAATTTGTAAACGTCCCATAGGGAGTTTCCAGGGTATCTCCCCGGCTGGTCAGGGTCATTTCAGAAACATCGGTGCCTGGGAAATTAAAATTCCACATATCATTCAGGTCTGCCCCAAAATCATAGATCAGTTGATCTGCAGCTCCTGCATTAACCAGGACCTCAAAGCCATCCCTGTGGAAATTATTGATGGGTTCATTGGGATACCAATCCTCAAAAACAAAGTAGGTGTCCTCATTTATCAAAAAGGAATCCACAATGGTAATAGTCGTTGAGTCAAACACACTAGAATAGCTCCAACGCTGGCCCACAGCCATGGGGAAATAGTTGAGAGTGTCCGGTGGCGGATCAACAGGAACACCGAGACTGCCATCGTTAAGGAGACAATGGGCATTGATGCTACCATTTTCAGACCAGACCAGGAATGCACAGTTTTGTCCTCTACCCATGCTTAAGTCAGACTTTTGAGCCGCTGAATTAGTTATCTGCACCAAATCCGGGTCCCATATAAAGGATCCATCAGGGTCCAGCCTGCTGGCAAAAATATCCGTGCTGCCAAAACTGAATTGCCTGATATAGGTCAGGAGTAAATCATGCTCCATCTCGCCGGCCTGGATATCCAGGAAGGATGATGAGCCCATGGGTTCCACAGCCAGGCCCATTTCTCCCCAGAGACGGGTGCCAGTGGTATCTATTTTCTGCGCCAGAATGCCCCTGTTGATTTGATTGGCGTCGGATTCACCCCAGACCACATAAACACCAGAGCTATCGCCGGTGGCCGCCAGACGGGGACTCACTCTGAAATTATTGACCGCCAAACTTGCCTCTACGGGACTGGTCCATAATAAACTGCCTGAGGCATCCACCGATTGAACTTTTCCCGTTTGATTCAAACCGGTCAATTCGGTCCATGCAGAGAAGGCTCCCCCCAATTGATCCGGTTGGAGATCCTGGAGCCAGTTGCCAAGGGGGAAACTGGCCGCACTGGACAGCGGAAACCAGGATGGCCACTGGGAATTTCCTTCCAGGGAATATTTCTGTAAAAGCACCTGACTGCTCAACGCGGGAAATGAGCCGGTCTGTTTGATTGCCTGGACCAATATATAGTCATCTGAACTGAGGGCAGGCTGGGGGCTCATCAAATTTGCATTAAAGGTTGATACGTTCATTCCATTGGGGCCCCAGAGCAGTTGTCCCTCTGAACTGACTCTCTGCAAACGCAGGGAATTGTAGTTGTCAGACCAGGTTACCACCACACTGTTGGCAGAGGGTTCAACAACCAGGCGGGGAGAAATATTGTCCAGTCCACTTGAGGAAAGTGCCAATCCATTTTCATCCCAGAGATGATTCCCCTCTGGATCAATTTTATAGACATATACCTCCCAGTTGCCTGTCCGGGTATCCACACTGGAAATAATTGCATTGTTGGACGCATCAACGACCAGATTCACATGATAAAAAGCAATCCAGCTGCTGTTGGGGGCATCGCTTACCAGTAAACCATCGGGACTCCACTGGGGGTCACCGTTGGCATCAAGTCGTTGAAGATAAATATGAAAATTTCCATCACTCAACCAGGCAACGTACGCACCGCCATCCGATGTGGCGACAATTTGAGGTTGAATCCCGGAGCCCAGGTATACTGGGGAACCAGGGTCATTGGACCATTCGGCCCTGCCAATAAGAGCTGTCAATGCTATGAGAATCCAGTATTTCACGGTGGAACTCCTTCTTAAAGTATGTTCTGGAAAATAGCTCTTGTACACAGCTTTAGAAATCCTGGGTAGTTCTCTAAATTGAGTGAAGGATGGCCTTATCTGACTGAGATGATGTGTCTTTCACTTTCATTACCCAGGCGATCGATAGCTGTCACAGCCACGGCATCCAGGACTTCCGGGGGCGTCATCCCATCTTCAGAGCGGATAACCAGTGGCAGAATATAGGATTCATGGTCAGCAGTTAATATCTCATAACCCCACTTTTTACCCCGCTGAGAATAAACGATCCATTTATTGACATCCCCAACATCTTCGTGAAACCAGTTGATGTGAACGTTGCCCTCTTTGGGGTTGAGCTCTACCAGGGGCGCTGCAGGAGCCACGTTATCCAGCCAGGGTGATGGTGGAACCAGGGCGGGTTCGGAATAGGGTCCATCAAGAAGGATGTCTGAGATACCCCCATAATTGTGCTGGAGGGCTTTCATGGAAAAGTGGACATTGCCGGGAGCATTGGGAACCATGCCGCGGGTGATCATGATCTGGCTGAAGTTTTCCTGGGCACCGGCTTCATCTTTGATCTTGCTGGTAAATAGACCCGGCCAAAGATTTCTATGCTGGGTGTTTTCATTTGCCCACCAGCCCAGCAGAACCGGATAACTCTGGGGGATCTGGCGTGTGGGCCAATAGAGTTGAGGGGTCCAATAGTCTACCCATCCTTTGTTTAACCACAATTTTGCATCTGCATAAAGTTTGTCGTACTGGTCATAACCTTTGATCGAAGCAGGATTACCGGGTCGCCAAATCCCAAAGGGACTGAGACCAAATTTCACCCAGTTTTTTTCTGCCTTGATACCATCATATACCCTTTTGATAAAGACATTCACTGCTTCACGACGCCAGTCATGACGATCCAGTTTTCCACCATTGTCCAGATATGCCTGCCAGGGGATGTCATCGGGAAAATCAATATCGCTATAGGGGTAGAAGTAGTCATCAAAGTGCACCCCATCGATATCGTATCGTTTGACCACATCCATGACCACCTCATAGGAATAGTCCTGGGTGGCTTGCAAGGCTGGATCCAACCAGTAATACCCTCTGTCAATTTCACGAACGATTTCCGGGTGAGTATAAATTACCGAACTCTCATTCTTTTGCCCATTGGGGTGATGGGCACGATACGGATTAAACCAGGTGTGGAGCTCCAAGCCACGTTTGTGTGCTTCTTCCACCCAGAAAGCGAGAGGATCATAAAATGGTTCCGGGGCTTTACCCTGCTCGCCTGTGAGGAAGTAGGACCAGGGCTCCAACTCGCTTTGGTAGAGAGCATCACATTGTGGGCGAACCTGGAAAATGATGGCATTCAGGTTGAGAATCACCGCACTGTCCAGCAAACTGATAGCCTCGGCCTGTTGTTCAGCAGTGCTTAAGCCAGGTTTACTTGGCCAATCTATATTTGCCACGGTTGCCACCCAGGCTGCCCGAAATTCTCTGGGAATTTCATTCTCATGTTTGACCTGGTCCGGTGCCGGTAGAGCCGGCTCTGGCACCGCAGGTACCGGAGGTGCTGCGCAGGCAACGAGAAGAAAAATGACAATGATCAAAATCATGGGCTGTTTCATGGGTGCTATTCCTGGTAAGTTTAAGTCCAAAATCCTGGGTTCGCAGCAATATAGCCGGGGACATGGTTGGGGGCTAATATTCCCTGCACTGCTCGCATGGAATTTTACCTCGGTGATGGTTATGCACCTTTTGGTGAGAAAGGCTGGTCCTTTGGACATTTCTCTTGCGGAACAATCACCGGACAGCTATCGTTACCATTATTGTCATTAATCTACCCTCAAATGAAGAGGAAATAGAATTATCGTAAATCGCTTCATCTTTATTTTGCTGATCCTCTTGAGTCTCAACTCTTTTGCCAGTAACCAGGCTAGGGTTACTGCTGAGGTCATCCCGCTTACGCATGACCTTAAACCTGGTGATGTGGTGGATATCGCCGTGATCTTTACCATGAAGGATGACTGGCATATCTACTGGCAAAATCCAGGCGACGCTGGTATGCCAACCAGCTTTCAGTGGACCCTTCCTGAAAATTTTAAGATCATTGATCGTCAGGAGCCAACACCAACGCGACATGTGGATGAAGGCATCCATACGTTTATCCATGAGGATGGGGCAATCTTTATGTTTAAGCTCCAAGCGCCTGCCCAGTTGCCTGACAGCAACAGCTTGGCCCTGGATATCCAATGGTTAGAATGTAAGGAGCTTTGCCAACCCGGTGCATCACATCATGAGTTTTCTCTGCCAACAGGAAACGCTCAGAACGAAATAAAAACTGCAGAATGGGAAACACTTCTCAAGCAGGCAGAGAGGCATTTCCCAAAAGCTCATCACTTTGACAAAATTCAGGTTGCACACAAGGGGAACCGGGTTGAAGTCATTATGGGGCGAGGATGGGGAGGACAAAAAATCCATGCTGCTGATTTCTTCCCCTATGATGAAATGGTATTTGATGCTTCTGGTCCGGTCCAGGTAAAACACGGTTTTCTAAAAGATCTTGTGGCCATCCCGCTTCTGGACGATTCCGGGAGTCCACCGGAACATCTTGGTGGAATCCTGGTTCTGAGCCAGGGTACACCCCAGGGGAATATCACCAAAAATTTTATAATCGATCAAGCCATACAATAAGGAGTCAAGCATGCGTCTCAAACATATAACCCTTGGTTTAATAACGCTTTTGCTGGCCATATCAGGCTTTGCAAAAGAGGCAAAGGTGGGCAAAACGGCACCGAATTTCACACTCACAGATGCCAACGGCAAAACACATGAGCTGAAGGATTTTCGGGGAAAATTTGTGGTTCTGGAATGGGTGAATTATGATTGTCCCTTTGTAAAGAAACACTACAACAGTGGCAATATGCAAATGCTGCAGAAAAAATATACGGAAAAAGATGTGGTCTGGTTGTCTATCAACTCCTCAGCTCCCGGTAAACAGGGAAACTTTGAACCTGAGGAGATCCAGAGAAGATCCAGGGAACATGGAACCGCTTTCTCGGCTTATCTCATGGACGCCGATGGCAAGGTGGGAAAAACCTATGGTGCTAAAACGACGCCTCACATGTTTATCATTGATCCAAAAGGTGAGCTGGTGTACGCCGGCGGTATTGATGATATCAGATCAACCAATGTGGATGACATTGCGAAGGCTCACAATTATGTTGCCGCCGCATTGGATCAAGCGCTGGCCGGGCAGCCTATTACCAATAGCATTTCTAAGCCTTATGGGTGTTCAGTTAAATACTAGCTGAAATTGGAGTTGGGGTGCTGGTGGTTGAGCCTGTCAATTATAGCTAGTCACTGCGGATGAGGAGCTTGGGTTGTGCCGAGCACTTTGACATTGCTCTGATTCACTTTGTCGTCGGATACATTATTAAATTTCAGGATACCTTCACACTTCGACCAGGCTTCGCTTCCAGCTACGGCCTGGCAGGCCGGGCTCAGTGTGAAATACTTTTGGCAGTCAATCTATTGACAAATAAGGGCGGTACTTGACTGCCCTTATTCATCCTTAATAATTAATGGTGGTGTCCACCGGCACCGTGGACGTGACCGTGTTCCATTTCTTCATTGGTGGGCTCCCTGACATCCATGATCTCGACATCAAAATGCAGGGTTTCATCTGCCAGGGGGTGGTTCATATCAACGGTGGCCGCCTTATCTCCTACTGCAGTCACCGTGGCAATATGTACATGTTCACCGTTTTGAACCTGGAACTGGGCACCAATTTTGACTTCACTGGCATCATGGAAATTTTCCATGGGAATTTCCTGAACCAATTCTTCGCTGCGGATTCCATAGCCGTCTGCCGGGGCAATGATGGCCACCAGCTTGTCGCCTTTGGCCTTGCCCTCCAGTTCTTTTTCAAGACCGGGTATGAGACCGCCATTACCGTGTAGATATGCCAGGGGTTCACGACCAGAACTGCTATCCAGAACCTCACCTTGATCATTGGTCAGGGTATAATCAATACTTACAACTTTGTCTTTTTCAATATTCATAACACTTCTTTCTTTTTTTTAACGACGCATTGGCCAAATCGTAGAAAATCGCCACTACGTTTTACTTGGGGGTGACTGGTATTTAAAATTTTATTCTTCCAATATTAAACTAAACGCGGTTGTGAGTTTTAGAACATTCTTGCTTTCCCGCTCCAGGTTGGTGGCCAGTTTCTTGGCAATGTTTTCCATCACCTTCAAACCGATGGCCGGGTGTTTCATATTGGTCTCCTGAAAGGGTGCCTTCTCCATGATGACCATTTCACAATCTGAAGAAGCGATGACCGATGCCGTCCGGATGGAGTCATCCATGAGCATGGCCATTTCACCAAAAAAGGGTTTATAGCTGGCGTTGAGGGTAATAAAGGTTTTGTCTTTTGTGTCCGATTCTTCCTCGCCGAGAAGGGTGAGTTTTTTACTGATGGTTACCTCACCTTTAATAAGAATTTCCAGGGTTTCTCCAGTTTCACCTTCTGTCATGATTGCTTCACCTGCTTTGTAGGAGATCTGGCGGGTGGCCGGTCGATAAACGGCAATTTCCTCTTCAGTCAATCCTTTAAACAGGGGACATTTTGTTAGATGCTGTATATGAGGCATAGGCTTCTCGGTTTCTGGTTAAATCTTATTTCAACAATATCATTTGTTCTCCGGATTTAAGGATATAGTCCTTCTCCGGATTGATGCGCACTTTAATTTTTTGTTCCTCTGTGACCCCGCGACCAGCAGCCTTGAGTTTGGCTGCAATAAATTGATCCAGATAATCACCGGAATCGGCACTTAAGAAATCGCCTAGACCAGCACCTACGTCTTCCTGGTAGACGCCCAGGAGTGTCATGTTAAACTCCTGGAAAGATTGCGTAAACAAATCTGCGTAAGTCTTTCCAACCATACGTTCCGGGATCGCTTTGGTGGCCAGGCGGGTGTTGTCCGTGCTCAGAACCTCAGAAAGAAAGGCTGGAATTCCGGGGTTAAACAACTGGTTGGCGCCCAGAAAGGGTCCAAACTCGTCAGCGATGATGACACCATCTGCCTTGGCACGCTTCAGCTTGGCTTTATTCTCATAATGCAGGATGTAGGCATAAACCTTTGTCTTGGGCGCCAGCGCTTTAATGGAGTATGTGGCCAGGGCTGTTTTTTCATCAGCCTCTGACTCGCTGGCCCTTATCAGGTTGGGTAAAATGAGAACTGCTTTTGCCTTGGACACGCTGGCTTTGGCAAGGACCTGATCCTGGGTAAAATCACCACGAACAAAGCCAAGATGACTGGCATTCAGCTTGGATCGCCAGCCATCAATTTCATCTTCGGTTAACTCATTGATCAGGACGATAGGGGTGTTTTCCCCCTCGTCATGTTTGAGTAATGTTTCCAATAACTCATCGGCGAGTTGATTCCAACCGCAGATGATATAGTGATCGGTATAATTTAATTTTTCCAAACCCTTACCCTCTCTGATTTTCCTGGCTACAAAGATGGATGAAATGGTAGCCGTAAAGAATGAGATCAATGCCATGGAGAAAAACATCATGATAGAAGCGGCGACCCTGGCAGCCGGTGTAACTGGTGTCAGGTCTCCAAAACCCACCGTGCTCATGGTTACCCAGGCCCAGTAAAAGGCATCAAAAATGTTGGTGATCTGACGATCACTTGATGTGTAGTCCAGCAGGAAAACTGCGACCCCGCCAATAAACAGAATGATCCAGAGGATCACGAGTAAATCCAGGACTCCTTCTTCGCGGAGTCTTTTGGCCCAGGCTATCATGTTATGGATGATCTTCATTCGCCCTAAACTAAGTCAAAAGTGCAAATCCTGAAGAATTAAGTTTTGAGTTTCAGGAGTTAGTGAGTTGGTGAGTTTTTGAGTTGATGAGTTCTTGAGTTGGGGCGTTGGGGAGTTAATGGGCAGAGGGGAAAAGGGCGGTTATAAGCAGTTGATTTTATGAAAACAGGTTGGGCGAAAGGGCTTGACTCGCCAAAAATATTTAGTAATCTAGTAACGCAGTAATTTACTAAATATTAATGAGGGTTATAAAATGAAAATTCCAAGCACACTTAAACATAAGCCGGTCATTGTATCAGAAGAGTATGAACGCATTGATGGCCGGAAAGCCCCCGCGTCTGATGCCAAGGGCTTATCCCTGGGTTTGGCTCAGTGGAACGAAAGAGGTGTGGTGGATATCTCAGCCAAGGTCTGGCGTCACACTGGAGGCAAATGGTCCAGACAGTCTGAAGAACTGCCCCTCCATCGTGTGCTGGATCTGGCCATTCTCATTGTCAAAACTCGCAAGGTCTTCCTGGAGCGCTATCATAAGAATGAACAGGATTATCCAAAATATCCACTCCTGGAGCGAATTGGTCTACAGGGGGATGCCATGAATGTCTCAGTTTGTGTTGACAATGAGTTTATTGCTGATGATCTTGACCTCTTCGAAGCAGCCCTGGCCAAGGATGATGAAATTATCAGCGAGCGCTTAAGGGTGCTCATGAGTTTGCTTGAAGAATTAAAGTAGAACGAACCACCTGGATTGGAGACACCGCCATGAAACTCAATTTATTAGATTTTCTGATCGGCTTGCTATTGATGAATGCCATGCCACACATGATCTTTGGGCTTATTCGGCTCCGTTTTTTAAGTCTTTTTGGATTCTCTTCGCTGGGAAATCTCCTGTATGCCCTGCTCAACCTGCTCATTGCCGGGGGGATATATCATTACCAATATGACATCCGATCCCTTCAGCAGGATGGAATCATGCTGGGGGCTTTGGCCGTCTTGCTGCTTTATCTCATCACCGGACGATTTCTGGCTGGTTTTTTCCAACCCAAATACGACCCCATTCTACCAGACTATTTTAAAGATGAATAAGCTCTATGTTGGGAGCAAGGTCATAAAGCAATCCTGGTTAAATATTTTTATCTAACTTAGATTAAAGCAAAATGATATCGAAGGGCCCTGCCAGATGGTCTGGTTGGATTTTTTTCGAAATGGTTTCTTTGTGAGTCATTTTTTATAAGGAGTTGGTTTCATGGGTGACAAAGGCAGTAAAGACAAGGGTAAAAAAGAGACACGAAAAGAAGCAGCCCATACCTTAAAAGAAAAGCGTCAGATCAAAAAAGACAAAGCAAAGGAGAAAAAGAGTCGTTCTTAATCTGACTCTAGCTTGATGGAGAGTTAGTATTTACACCTGAGCGGGGATAAGGGCGGGCCTCTGTATATATATGCATAATCAAAAATTAGCGCCAATACTCTATCTCCCCCATGGTGGCGGTCCCTTGCCACTCATGGCCGATCCGGGTCATAGGGATTTGATCACCTTCCTAAACAATATCCGCCCCAGGCTTGGGCAGCCTTCCGCCATCCTGGTGGTGAGCGCCCATTGGGAGGAAGCCGTTCCTACGATTCAATCCGCTGAAAACCCCGAGATGTTTTACGACTATTATGGCTTTCCACCAGAGACCTATAAAATCAACTATCCCGCCCCGGGTCAACCAGAGCTGGCAGCTATGGTTCAGACTGAACTGACAAAAGCGGACCTCAAGTCAGACCTGGACCCAGTGCGTGGTTTTGATCATGGGGTCTTTATACCCCTCAAATTGATCTTCCCCGAGGCAGACATCCCTTGTTTTCAACTTTCACTGATAAAAGGGCTCGATCCTGCTCAACACATCAAGCTGGGTCGGGCACTCAATTTTCTTCGGGAACAGAACGTGCTGATTGTGGGCTCAGGCATGTCGTTTCACAATATGCGCGCCCTCATGTCCGCTGGCATGGGTGAAAATGGACCCGATAAATTATTTGATGATTGGCTGGTTAAAACCTGTTGCTCAGAGGGTTTTTCCCCAGATGAACGGGATCACGAGTTGATCAACTGGTCCCAGGCCCCCCAGGCGCGCTATTGCCATCCGAGAGAAGAACATTTACTGCCCCTACACGTCTGCTATGGTGCGGCTGGTTACGATTCTCCTCCGGCAGAACAGGTATTTGATGGTCAGATTATGGGTGTAAAAGTATCAGCATTGCTCTGGGAATAAACCGTTTCATTCCGGGGGTGGTCCGTACAAGCGAGTAAGCATATCTGAAAAGGACTCTGGCTGATTCTCTGGAAAGCCCAACTCGCGCAAGACGCGTTTATATTCTGGACGATGACGGATAGGATACCAAAGGGGGTCTTCATCTGTGCACATTAACGTCGGACTACTCTGAGCAATTCAAT
>CAZVSF010000024.1:0-20927 GCA_964630195.1 uncultured Lentisphaeria bacterium | reverse complement strand
GATATTTGGAGTTCTCAAGCTTGGTATAAAATTCCTCGTTCGTTATCGTGACTCTATCAATATACTGGTCTTGTCCAAAATTTAGTCTCACGGGAACGATATGAATATGATGCCTTTCAATGACCGCAGGTGGTAAATCGCAGGTGGAATCGACCACCAGGGCAATTTTCTGGTGGGAATGGGCCGATTTATTTTGCTTCCGCATATCATCAACCTTTTGCTGTTGGATCTCACCGAAACCTGCTAGTGTCTTGAATAATTCTGCAGGGTCATCCGTGTGAATGTGAATTTTTGCACGATGTTTTGAGCCGGCTATTACAATGCTGTCACCCATATCTTTCAAGGTATTACTCAGCCCATCCCTGGAAATATCATCCCCTGAGATGATACATTCTGTGCAAAAAGGATAGGTGAGATTCTCGATGTTTAAATTGCCCATTTCAAGAGAAGTGGAAGGAAAACCGGTCTCTATTTTTGGTAATCGCCGAATGTTCCCTGTATCCATGAAATCCATGATCCCCTCGAGAAAACTTACAAATCCACGACCTGCAGCATCTACCACCCCTGCATCTTTCAAAACCTTTAACTGTTGAGGTGTCCGATCCAGAGCTTCCTGGGCATGATTCAGTGAGACTTTCCATATTTTGTGAAAATCAGCACTCGTCCTCGAAGCTTCCACAAGACTGTCGCTCCAGGCGCGTAGAACCGATAATATTGTTCCTTCCCGTGGATTGAGGAGGGCAGTATAGGATTCATCTACTGCCACTGCAGAAGCTTGGGCAAATTGGCTTGTGTTCACTTCAGAATAAGTATGTAATCCACTACTCAAACCCTGGAAAAATTGAGCTAGAATAACCCCAGAGTTGCCTCTGGCACTATCCAGGGCTGCATCAGCAACGATTTCGCTTAATTTATTGAGTTCCAATTGATGATGATTCTGGATGTGTTCCACAATTCCCATGAGGGTGAATGCCATATTTGTTCCCGTATCACCATCGGGTACGGGAAAAACGTTGATCTTGTTCAAATAGTCCTGTTCATCAAGAAGACTTTGAATTCCCGCATATAAGACGCGATAGAATCGAATGCCATCCAAATAGGCTATTTTCATTTATGCCCCTGTATTTTTCAATTCCGAACAATCTGAGATCATGATGCTCATATCAATTTTGACCTAATATAATCCGCGACTCATAAAACCTGATGAAATTTCAAAAAATTACCAAGAAAGCGATTCAATCCCTCAAATAGTGTTTGGGTTTCGCTCGTGTGGCTGTCATATTTGCACGTTCATTGACTTGATGTTCAAGCTTTTATTCAGATGCTGTACATGGTATTGTACAGGGATAAAAACTTAATTGCTGCTTCGCCAATTTATGAGAAGTAGCTTTATAAATTGAGATAGAAAATCACAGGAGGTTTCATGTCTCTTACTATTACTGATGAATGTATTAACTGCGGTGCTTGTGAACCGGAATGTCCAAATGATGCAATTTCTGAAGGGGATGAGTTCTACGAAATAGATCCAGAACTCTGTACAGAGTGTAAAGGTCATTTTGACGAATCACAGTGTGTTGAAGTTTGTCCAGTAGATTGTATCCCATTGGGTGTTGAGGAATCTGAAGAAGTTCTCATGGCTCGGTATGCAAAACTGACGGGCTGATTTAGCCAGTCTGGATTAGCAATTCTTTGAAAAAGGTCTCCTTTGCTGGAGACCTTTTTTTATCACAACATTCTTGATTTCACCCTAGAGACAATACAAATCTACCTCTTTTTTGGACGGATCGTTATGGGACACTTTTACGAACTCCCCCTATCATTTTTCCTGCATCTGCAGAAATGAAAACTATATTAGCGAGCTATGAAAGTAACAGGAAAATAAATACAATGAATGAAGATAAACTTAAATCCTTATTACAGCAGGTGAAGTATCCAGGTTTTAGCAAGGATATCGTATCTTTTGGACTCATCCAGAATGTAAAAGAGGATGGAGATAGTATAGAGCTTGGTGTCAAATTCACTTCGGAAAAGGAAGAAATCCGTCAAGAAATCCTTTCAAATGTTGAAAAGACTTTGAAGGATGGTGGGTATGAAAAGGTAAGTATTGAAGTCATTCAGGCAAGTACGAGCCCTGCTCCCGCGCCTGCAGCGGAAGCACCCCCCTCAATTCCTGGTGTAAAGCACACCATCGCCGTTGCCAGTGGAAAAGGTGGAGTTGGCAAATCCACTGTGGCAGCCAACATCGCTGCTGCGTTGATGAAACAGGGACACACAGTCGGTATTCTCGATCTTGATGTATTTGGCCCCAGTCTGCCCATCACCATGGGTGTGCAGGAAGTTCCTCAAGTACTCGATGGAAACAAACTTGAACCAATTCGAAAATATGATATGTCCTTGATGTCCCTGGGCTTTTTGCTCACGGATAGTTCTCCCGTTATCTGGCGCGGTGCCATGGTAAGTAAAATGGTTACCCAATTTCTTTTTGATGTGAATTGGGGGAGTCTGGACTATCTCATTCTGGATCTCCCACCGGGAACCGGTGATGTTCAGCTTACACTGGTGCAACGCGTTGCTCTCACTGGTGCTGTGATCGTTACCACACCTCAAGATCTGGCACTCAAAGATGTAGAACGCGGTGCCAATATGTTTGAGAAAGTAAATACACCTGTCTTGGGTATCGTTGAGAATATGTCCTATCATGTTTGCTCGAATTGCGGGCATACATCTCAAATATTTTCCACTGGTGGAGGCGATAAAGAGAGTAAGCGCTTGAATGTCCCCCTGCTTGCAAAAATTCCACTCAATGAGGAAATTATGAAAGCGGGAGAGAATGGACAGCCACTTGTCATCTATCTTCCAGAATCTGAGGCTTCAGGCATGTTTATTGATGTTGCCAAAAAGATAGAAGAACTGGTTAATTGATCATATCAGAATGCTAAGTGAAGACAAGATACTGGAAGCGCTACGCAACGTCTATGATCCTGAAATTCCTGTGAATCTAGTGGATCTGGGCTTGATATACAGTACGAAAATAGATGAGGATAATGTTCATATCACGATGACTCTTACGGCCACAGGCTGCCCGATGCACACGGTGATATCACAAAATGTTAAGGCTGCTGTAGAGGCCCTCGAAGGCGTCTCGCAGGCAAATGTTGAAATCGTGTGGGAACCAAGGTGGAATCCAGAAATGATAAGTCCCGACGGTAGAATTGCCCTGGGTATGGAATAAGTTGTAAGATGCCTTTGGAAATAGAACAATTAAAATCTGAAGTACTTGCACATGGGAATCTCCCCATGCACGTCGCTATTATTATGGACGGGAATGGTCGTTGGGCCAAGTCAAAATCCAAGCCAAGAATATTTGGCCACAGAGCCGGTGTCAAAACTGTTCGCCGCATTACTGAATTGGCAGGTGAGTTAAGTCTCAAGACCCTGACACTTTACACTTTTTCCAGTGAAAATTGGAATAGACCTAAGATCGAGGTCTCTGCCCTCATGAATTTGCTCCTGGATACGATAACCAGGGAGGTCGATGATCTTCACCGCAATAATGTTCGTCTGACCGTCATTGGGGACCTTGAATCCATGCCGGAAGGTCCAAGATCAGGAATGTTGGCTGGCATTGAAAAAACAGCTGGAAACACAGGACTAAATTTAAATCTGGCTCTGAATTATGGCAGCCGCCAGGAAATTCTTGCAGCGGTGAAAGCCATCGGCAGTGATGTGGCAAGTGGTGAGCTAAAAGTTTCAGATATCAATGATAACACCATCTCCAATTATCTTTTTACTTCAGAAATTTCAGATCCAGATCTTTTGATCCGAACCAGTGGCGAATTTCGACTCAGTAATTTCTTGCTGTGGCAGCTTGCTTATACTGAGATTTTTGTCACACCGGTCTTCTGGCCGGCCTTTGAAGAGAAGGATTTTCTGGAGGCCATACGCGATTATCAAAAAAGGGAGCGCAGGTATGGACAAGTTAGTGAACAAATACAGCACTAGCACGTTCGTTAGAGTATGAAAAAATTTATTTTACAAATAGCAAGCCTCACCCTGTTGGCATCTATTACCTGGGGACAACAACAAGCAGTCAAAATAAAAATCGCAAGTATTGACGTGATCGGCACAAAAACCGCATCCCCAGACGTTGTTATTGCAGCATCTGGTCTCAATGCTGGGATGGAAGCTACCCAGGAAGATTTCTCTGAAGGTGTGAAACAATTATGGAGCCTGGGTCTGTTCTCAGATGTGAAGATCTTATCAGACAGAGAAACACCTGAAGGTATATTTCTGATCATATCTGTTGAAGAATATCCCAGACTTTCAAAAGTGGTCATCGAGGGGAATAAAAAGATCAAGAAGGACGAGATCGATGAAGCACTGGATCTACATCCAGGTCAGGCTCTCACACCGTTTATAGTTTATGAGAGCCAGCGCATCATCCAGAATTTGTATTATGCTGATGGATATCTACTGGCCGAAATAGAGCCCACCACCTTCGAAGGG
The DNA here is from genome assembly GCA_964630195.1 of uncultured Lentisphaeria bacterium. Taxonomy (GTDB): domain Bacteria; phylum Fidelibacterota; class UBA8477; order UBA8477; family JABMPR01; genus JABMPR01. The sequence continues at coordinate 16,421 of CAZVSF010000024.1, read as the reverse complement.
AAAAAAGAGAATTCCCGTGGCGTAAAATTCGAGATCAAGGAAAATAAAAAAGTTTCTGTTGGTGAGATCCGCTTTACCGGCAATACGCAACTTTCTAATCGCAAGCTGAAAAAGAAGATGGAAAGCATCAAAGAAGAGCGTTGGTGGAAGTTCTGGGCCGATACGGAATATTCCGTCGATAATCTTAGAGCAGATGAGCGCCTCATCGAAGAGTACATGCATTCCATAGGATACAGGGATGCTGAAATCCTGGGAGATAGTCTATTCTATTCCGAGGATTTAAGGAAAATGTATTTTGATATCAGACTTTATGAAGGTGAGAAATACAAGTACGGAGATGTAACCGTAAACGGTAATACTGTATTTGAAAGTGAAGATATTCTAGCTGCCCTGGGCATCACCCGTGGAGACCAGTATAATTCTGAAAAACTGATGGAGGCAATTGAGCTGGGAGTACGCAGTCCATACATGGACAAGGGGTATCTGTATTGTCAGATCAATCCCATAGAACTTCCTGTTGCCGCCGATACGGTGGACCTTACGCTGGAAATTGCTGAAATGAGTCCGGTGCATATCAGACATATCAATATTGTTGGCAATGACAAAACCAAGGAAAGTGTCATTCGAAGGGAACTGAGAATCTTCCCTGGAGATCTATTTAGCCGGACCGCACTCATGAGATCTCAGCGCGAGGTCATGATCCTGAATTATTTTGGAAATGTGGTTCCTGATGTGATTCCTTATGATGAAGATGAGATTGATCTTGTCTTCGAAGTAGAAGAGAAAAATACGGGTACAGCTACCGCCAGTGCCGGCTATAGCGAACGTGATGGCTTTATTGGCACTGTCGGGCTCCAATTTCCCAATTTCCGCGGGAACGGACAGCAGGTGTCGTTTAATTTTCAGCGCGCCTATAGTTATGAGGCCTTGTCCATAAGTTTTGTGGAACCGTGGTTGTTCAATACACCCAACCTCCTGGGTGTCAGTTTATTCGATCAGGACCGTAGTCAGGGAACAAATTCTTCCTATTTAAACTATTCGTCCAGCTATTCAACACCATATGATGTGCATACCACGGGTGGCTCTGTAACCTTTGGTCGTCGCTTTCAATGGCCGGATAATTATTTTCGTGGGCGATGGACATTTAGAGCTGCCGCAGACCGCTATGGAGCCGTCTATTATCAGGGTGTTTTCGACCGCGTCAATCCTGCTGGTCTCAAAAAAACAGCAGGTATCAGTCTGAATCAGACCATTACCCGGGATTCAAGGAATGCCCCTGAATTTCCGACCACAGGATCCGTATTAACTTTGAATTCAGTTTACAGTGGAGGACTTCTCGGAGGGAATGAGAGCTTCTTTAAACAAAAGGCCAGCCTTGAGTGGTATACCCCCATATGGAAAGAAAAGTTGGCCATGAGAAACTATTTTGAAGGCGGAATACTTGAACAACTCGAGACAGATTCCACTCATATTATTCCATATGACGAGTACTTTTTTATGGGTGGCGCCGGGTTGATCTACGGTTCTGCCTTGCGCGGTTATGCTGAACGATCTGTTGGAACTTTGGAGGGTGACGCTTATTTTGGTGGAATGGCATCCTTCAAGTATACACTTGAAATGCGCTTTCTCTTATCACCGAACCCAATGATGTATCTGATTGGATTTGCTGAGGCGGGGAATGTTTGGGACAATTTTAATTCGAGTAACCTTTTTGATTTGAAACGATCAGCAGGGTTTGGTGGTCGAGTAATCATGCCACCGCTTGGTATGTTGGGTATTGATATCGGATGGGGGTTCGACAACGATCCAGTGCCTGACTGGAAATCGCCGGAATATCACTTTATTTTCGGTCAGCAATTTTAAGACAGCTTGGTTAAGGAGATACCATTTTGAACAAGAACATGATCCGTTTAATCCTATTATTAACACTGTCAATGGCAGCTATCGGTCAGAAATTCGGATATATAAACTCTGAGTATATTCTGTCCCAGTTTGAAGAATATAAAGAGGCACAAAGCAAACTGGAAGTTGAAGGTCGCAAACTTGAAAAGCAGTATTACGATATGGCTGCTTCTCTGGATAGCATGCAGCAGGAATACGAGCGCCAGAAATTCTTGATGACTGAGACCAATAGATCAGCCAAAGAGAATCAAATGCGCAGACTGTCAGAAGAGATCCAACAATTCCAGGTGCAGAAACTTGGACCGCAGGGTGAGTTTTACCAGAAACAGCAAGCCCTCGCTGATCCAGTGTTACAAAAAATCAATACAGCGATAAAAAAGGTTGGAGAAGACGGGTCCTATGACTTCATCTTTGATGTGGTTGCCGGAAACATCCTGTATGCCCAGGAAAAGTATGATCTCACCGAAAAAGTTTTAAAGGAGCTCCAGAAATAGGGGCGAGTCATTTCGTTGACTTTAAAACTAGGTGATCTGGCGAAAGCTCTCGGCGCCAGGTTCGAAGGAGATGAGAGTGTGGAGGTCTCAAAACTCAATGAGATACAGGTCGCCGCACCCGATGAAGTCTCTTTTATATCCAACCCTAAATATCTCAAATACGCAGATATTACCAAAGCTGCCGCGCTCATTGTCCCTGAAGATCTGGACATCCAATTTCCCAATCTCCTGAGGACTTCCAACCCCAAACAAGCTATGTTGAGGGCTCTGGAACTATTAAATCATGAGGAACGCGTCGTTCAGCCTGGGATCCATCCAACTGCCGTGGTTCATCCTTCCATATCAATCCCTGAATCTGTAGAAATTGGTCCAGGTGTGGTAATTGATGAGGATGTGACGCTGGGCGAGAATATCATTTTGGAAGCCAATGTGGTCATTGGCAGTGGCTCTGTCTTAGGTGATGGGTCGCATTTATACCCGAACGTCGTCTTATATCACGATACAATATTGGGCAACAAGTGTATTCTCCATAGTTGTTCCGTTATCGGAAGCGATGGCTTCGGATTTGCCGTTGAAGCCGGCAAAATTGAAAAGATTCCACAAACAGGTAGTGTCATATTGGGCGATGAAGTTGAGATCGGTGCAAATTGTGCTATTGATCGGGGCTCAATTGGTCCGACAACCATTGGCTCTGGAACAAAATTAGATAATCAAGTGCATATCGCCCACAATGTTCGCATTGGGAAGAATTGTTTTATCACGGCGCAAGTAGCCATTGCTGGAAGCTCAGATATTGGGGATCGCGTTCAAATGGGTGGGCAAAGTGGTGTCATAGGACATTTGAAGGTTGGCAATGATGTCTTAGTTGCCACCAGAGCGGGTGTTACTCGTGACGTCCCTGATGGCACAATGGTGAGTGGCTTTCCCGCACGTTTACATCGGGATGAATTAAAAAATGAAGCGATTTTGAAGAAATTACCAGAGTTAATCAAAGCCGTTAAAATACTTGAAAAACAAGTAAATAAAGACTAAGTGAACGCTGACTGGTAATGAAGGAATAAATTGAGATGCAGGATAGACGAGAAAATCAGAGAAGTATCAAAAAAGCCGTATCAATAGCGGGGATTGGATTGCATACGGGTGTTCAAACTCGGATGACCTTTAAACCTGCTGCTCAGAATACTGGCATCAGATTTTTGAGAACAGATGTTCCCAATGCAAAACCGATCCCTGCTGACATTGATCATGTCGTAGATATTTCCAGAGGGACGACACTAGAGCACAATGGATCTCGTATTCATACCACTGAGCATGTTTTGGCAGCGATTAGTGGACTTGAAATTGATAACATCCTGATTGAGCTGGATAACAAGGAACCACCTGTAATTGATGGGTCAGCCATTCCATTTGTAGATATTCTGCTTGATGCCGGGTTCGAAGAACAGGATGCTGCCAGAGAGTACCTCGTTTTGGATAAGACCATTACATATTCTGATCCTGAAAAGGGGGTGGACATTCATGCTCTGCCTTCCAATCAGTTCAGAGTTACTTTTCTCATTGACTACAAACTGCAGTCGCTGGGCACACAATACATGTCCTTTTATTCACTGGAACAGGATTTTGTTGAACAGATCGCACCAGCTCGAACGTTTTGTTTTCTACATGAAGTGGAAGCGTTAAAAGCTCAAGGCTTGATCAAAGGTGGCTCTGCCGATACAGCCTTGGTGATGATTGACAGGAAGATTGAAGAATCTGAGCTGGATCGCCTGCAAAAACTATTCAATATTGATGAAAAATTGATTCAGAGTGAGAATGGCATTTTAAATGGCAAAAAACTGCGCTCCGAAACTGAACCAGTCCGTCACAAAATTCTGGATTTGATAGGTGACCTGGCTTTACTAGGCATGCCTATTCAGGGTCATATTACTGCCGCCAGAAGTGGCCACGCCAGCAACGTGGAATTGGTCAGACTTCTCAAGAAAGAGTACGAGAAGCAGATTCTTGCCAAACGCTTCCAAAGACGACCCAGAGAGCGTCAGATCGTGTTTGATACGGAAGCCATCATGCGAATTCTTCCTCATAGATATCCATTTCTACTCATCGATCGTATCATTGACTTCACACCAGGTGAAAAAATTACTGCCCTCAAAAATGTGACCATGAATGAACCTTTCTTTCAAGGACACTTTCCAGGCAAGCCGGTCATGCCAGGAGTATTAACTTTAGAAGCCATGGCTCAGGCAGGGGGGGCACTGCTTCTGAATGCCGGGGAAGATCCAGAGAATAAACTGGTGTTCTTCTCTGCTATTGACAATGTTAAATTCCGTAAGCTTATCGAGCCAGGCGATCAAATAATATTTGAAATTGAGTTGGTAAAATTTCGACTTCGCTCTGCCAAACTGCGTGGTTTGGGATTTGTTGATGGAAAGCTTGTGGTCGAGGCAGACCTTATGGCTTCCATCGTAGACAGGTAAATTATGGAATATCGCGTTCATCCCACTGCAATCATCAGTCCTGATAATGTAAAAATAGGGAAAAATGTTACGATTGGACCCTACGCGATCATCGAAGAAAATGTCACCATTGGTAATGGGTGTATCATTAAGGCACATGCGCTTGTAGGTGCAAATACTACTTTGGGTGCCAACTGTCGTTTGTTCAATGGGGCGGTGGTAGGTGAAATTCCCCAGGACCTGAAATATGCTGACGAAGAAACGGAAACCATCCTGGGTGACAATGTAACCATTCGTGAATATTGCACCATTCATCGAGGAACCACTGATCGTTGGAAAACCAGTATTGGAAACAATGTCCTTATCATGGCGTATTGTCACATCGGTCATGATTGTGATATCGGTGATAACGTCATTATTGCCAATTCATGCAATATGGGTGGTCATGTCTTTGTTGGAAATTTTGTGATCATTGGCGGAGCAGTTCCTATTCACCAGTTTGTGAAAATTGGCAAACATGCCTTCATTGCCGGAGGGTTCAGAATTACAAAGGATGTGCCTCCCTATATCAGAGCATCGAATATTCCACTCACGTACAATGGATTAAACTCAGTTGGTCTTCATCGACGCGGGTTCCCCAATGAGACAATCAATCAGATCAAGCATGCGTATACCCGTATCTATCGCAGCCATATGAACGTTTCTCATGCTGTAAGAGATATCAAGGAAAACATGGAGATCTCACCTGAAATCCAGGATATTCTTGTTTTTATTGAAGAGAGCTCACGGGGAATTATTCGAGGCTAATAGGCCTGAAGGATGTCCTTCACGCTCTGTAATACTCAACTCATGTCCATCAGATTAAGCAAGTATCTCCCACGAACATCCCTGTTAATGATGTGTAGTATTTCTTTAATCGCCGGAGATAATTTTCCTTCCTGGGAACATGCTGGCTTATTCAAACAAGATCTCCGTAGGTCAACGCTGGTAACCAATCTCCCAAATATTTTAGAAGCGGATCATTTTTTTGGTTTACAATTATCTGGATCGCAGATCTATTCCAACTCAGGAACCTATCAGCGTATGCCAGGGGTTCGATTAAGTATATATCCAAATCCCGGCTACAATATTTGGATGCAATTCGCACGTTGGCCCGGATCAGACCCAAATTTTTCAGTTGGAACCGGTCTTCAGGTTGAATTTTCAGGTAGTGACCTTGACCGTAGAAAAGCGATTGGCATTTCCTGGAACTCTATCTTTGATGAGGGCTATGTTCAACGCGATATCACTGCCCATGGTCTCTACAGCATGGTTACAAATAGCCTGAATTTTGGACTCATGGTTCTCATTGATATGCATCACTTGATTGTGGAAAATGGAAATGGAATTCCAGATTACGATAGAACTATTCTGCTGGGTTCGCCGTATATTAGTTGGTTAGCCACACCGGAACTGAGATTATCCCTGCTGATACCTTATAACTCTACAGGTCCCGGAGTGGTCATTAATGGTGAGTATATGATCGGAAAGCGGAATTAAATGAGCGACAATACCAGACAGTTAGCAGTATTGGGTTCTACAGGCAGCATTGGTGTGAATGCGCTTAATGTTATTCGGAGATATCCTGATCTTTATAAGGTTAATTATTTGTCCGCTCATTCCCAGGCAGACCTTCTTATTGAACAGGCCAAAGAATTTTCCCCGCGCGCTGTGTCCATTGGTGATTCTGGGCAGTTTGACAGGGTCACGGCAGCACTCCCCAATGTTGAAGTCCTTCAGGGCAGGTCAGGATTGCTGGAACTTGCCGCACGTGATGATGTAGATATTATGCTCAATGGCCTGGTGGGAAGTGCCGGAATGGAACCAACGATCAGGGCTATTCAATCGGGTGTGGATATCGCACTTTCAAACAAAGAAAGTCTGGTTATGGCTGGGGATTATATCAATTCCCTTCTGAAAAAGCATGCCGTGAATTTATACCCGGTAGATAGTGAACATTCAGCGATCTGGCAATGCCTGGCAGGAGAGAATTATGATGACATCAGGCGTCTGGTTGTAACCGGATCTGGGGGTCCTTTCAGGACATTATCCAGAGCGTCATTCAAGGATATTACCGTTGAGCAAGCCCTGAAGCATCCCAATTGGACCATGGGACGGAAAATTACCATCGATTCGGCGACCATGATGAACAAAGGTCTGGAAGTGATAGAGGCGCGTTGGCTATTTCATTTGCCCCCAGAGAAAATAAATATTGTGGTCCACCCACAGAGTATCATCCATTCCATGGTAGAATTTGTGGATGGATCAGTAAAGGCACAGCTGGGAGTGCCAGATATGAAGATACCCATTCAATACGCGCTGAGTTACCCACGTCATCTCAAACAGGAGTGGGAACGCCTGGATCTGGCAAAAATTGGGACCCTCACATTCGAGGAACCTGATCTAAAGAAATTCAAATGCATCCAATTGGCCTATGATGCACTGGAAGCGGGTGGGAGTGTCCCAGTTGTTTTAAATGTCGCCAATGAGGAAGCGGTTTATAGATTTTTGAATGGGGAAATTTCTTTTATTAATATCCCCGAATTGATAACCAAAGCAATTGATGCTCACGATTTCATTGAACACCCGGATCTAGATGATATTTTGGGGCTGGAGCAATGGACTCAAGCATTTATAAAAAGGAGTTAAAGAGGCTAAATGGGTTTCTTTTCAATTGATACAATAGTTACGATTGCAGCAGCAATCTTTACGCTGGGCATTCTAATTTTGATACATGAACTAGGACATTTTATGGTTGCCCGTATGGTGGGTATTCGAGTTGAACGATTTTCAATCGGGATGCCGCCACGTCTTTTAAGTTTCCGCAACAAGGTGGATGGTTTCTGGATAAAACTATTTATTCCCTGGTTTTTGCAGCGCATCGCCAACGCAACAACGGTCGAATTTCGGATCCCCAGGAAAAAACCAGTTGCAGGTGATACAGAATACGCGCTGAGTTGGACCCCTTTTGGTGGTTATGTCAAAATGTCGGGGATGATTGATGAATCAATGGATGCAGAAGTATCAGGCAAACCATGGGAATTCACCAGCAAGAAAAGATGGCAGCAACTGCTGACGATCTCTGGTGGTGTCATTATGAATACGCTCCTGGCATTTTTAATATTTAGCTCCATTATTTACTACTCAGGAATGGAAGAACCTGTCGAAGGGACCTTCGTTGGATCACTGCTCAGTACGGAGGATAGAGAAGTATTTCCTGCAGAAGCAGCAGGAATTCAAGAGAATGATCAGATTGTCATGATCAATGGCCATGCAGTCAGTAAATGGGAAGAACTGACTGCCATCGTGCACGACCGGCCAGGAGAAACCATTTCGGTGGAATGGTTGAGAAATGGTGTTCGATATAGCGATTCGATTGCTGTTGTCAAAGAGACGGTCCCCACTTCTGAAGGTGCCATCGATATTGGCATGATCGGTATTGGTCGCGTCACCGAAAACAGAGAGCTTGGTCTGGCTGAGTCACTTTCATATGGTGCCCGCAGTACCTATATGTTCGGAACCCTCATGGCCCGAGGATTTTGGTCCATGATCACCGGCACAACTTCGATGGATCAGGTTGGTGGTCCTATCATGATCGCTAAAATGGCCGGAGACATGGCTCGCCGTGGATGGCTTGATGTGTTTTATTTCATGGCCATCATCAGTGTTAATCTTGCGTTCATCAATATTTTGCCCATTCCTGGGCTCGATGGGGGTCACTTCCTGATCATAAGTATTGAGGGTATCATCCGCAGACCTTTACCCCTGAATGTGAAATTGATCATCCAGCAAGTAGGGATGTTGTTTCTGTTAGGATTGGTTTTGTTTATTACAATTCAGGACATCTCCAGGTTATAAAAACTTTGGTTGATCATGGCCGCTCCTAAGCGCAAAAAAGTACGTTTCCTTATTTATTTCAGGTACTCAGTCGAGTTCCTGTTCATGATGTTGTTTAATCTGATTTTATTCATCATGCCCTGGTCGTTGACCTGGCGCCTTGGTCGCGGTCTGGGTTGGATAGCATATAAAGTACTGACCACGAGGAAATCCACCGTAGCCAGAAATATTCGTCGCGCCTTCCCAGATCTAAGTGAGCCAGAAATTGAATCCCTCATTCAGGCTTGTTATCTCCACTGGGGGGAAGGATTTATTTCCACACTGAAGCTATGGATGATCACGCAGGCTAAGGCACGATCTCTGGTTGATGCTCCTGGCCTGGACGACTATGTGCTGGGTTCAATTGAGAGAAAAGAACCCATACTATATTTCACCGGACACTTCGGCTCCTGGGAAATGGCTGGGCGATATGTCGGCGGGCTGGGCGACGGAGCCGCTTCTATCTACCGTATACAGAAAAATCCACTGGTTGATTGGTTCTTGACAAAAATCAGGGAGTATCATCAATTGGAGTTGGTGAATTCCTGGTCTGGGATGCCAGCATTTGAGGAAGCATTGAAACGAACCTATGGTTTGGCAGTAGTGGGGGATCAGTACAAAGGCAAGAAGGGCGTTGAGATCGATTTTTTCGGCATTCCCTCATCAACTCCTCGTGGTGCTGCGATCTTAACTTACAGGGTCAGGCCAAAGTTAGTTTTTCTTGCCTGCACGCAACATCGTGGTCGGTATAAAATAAAAATTGAAGAGATCCCCTACGAACTTCCTGAAGAGATGACGAGTGAATGGATCCGGGATATCACACAAACCCTGACCAACAAGCTTGAAAAGGAAGTACGCAAATATCCCGAACAGTATTTCTGGTTTCATCGTCGCTGGCGGGATCTTGACAGAATGGAAAATAAAGCACGGCAGACCTCATGAAAATCATCGAGCCAGCAGAAAGCAGTGAATTATTTTCAAATGAGCAGACTGCTCAAATCAGATCCGCGTTGGAGAGCGACAGGAGTATTGTCTATCCGACAGATACACTGTATGGTCTTGGGGCTAATGCCTTTTCTCAGTCGGCCGTTGATAGTCTCTATACCTTAAAATCCAGAGTGACAACGCCCATGTCTGTCCTGTTGGCTTCAGTCGATGATTTGTTCAAGATGACAACTGCCTTGAGCGACAAATCCCGTGATTTAATACATGCATTCATGCCTGGTGCTATCACCGTCATATGCAAAACGAATATCGAATTCGCACCTCAATTGCGGTCAACACTGGGGACGGTGGGATTTAGGGTTCCCGGGGATCCAATATCAAGACAGATTCCAAAGATATTTGGCAAACCAATCACGACCACAAGTGTAAACCCCACTGGATTGAAGCCTGCTTCTTGTGCGCCTGAAGTGGAAGCATACTATGGGGACAGGGTAGCACTTATGATCGACATTGGATCCTTGCCAACATCCAGGGGTAGTACTGTGATTGATCTAAGTAACGAGCCATTCAAAATTTTAAGAGAAGGCGAAATCTCTCGCCAAGCACTCCAGGAGTTCCTAAACTAGCAGCCTATGTATTTACGAATACTCAAACTTATTCGCCCCTACTGGGTTCAGATCACCACAGGCATTGGATTCTCAATAATCAATGTCATTTTTCATTCTCTGACACTCTGGCTATCGGCTTCATTCATTACTACCATATTCTCAAATCCTGAAGAAAAGCTTCCTGTTTCGGCTGAATCACTGGCTGGAAATATTGATCTAAATGAACGATTGAAGCAATTGACCAGGGAGTACTTTTTTTCAGGCACTGCAATAGATGCCCTTGCTACTCTGGCTCTGGTCATCTTGTTCAGTTACCTCATCAAGTCCATCGCTTATTATGGCAACAAACTTTTTACCGGTTATGTACAGGCAAAAGTGGTTCAAGATCTAAGATTGCGACTCTATCAACATTTTTTATCCCAGCCACTGAGCTTCTTTCAAAATCGCCGAAGTGGTGACCTGATATCTCTGGCAATGAATGATGTATTAAAGGTCAATCAGGCATTGGCAACTACCTTTCACCCCCTTGTCATCGAGCCTCTCTATATTGTTACATATTTGACAATCCTGTTTATCATCGATTGGCAACTTACTCTGATTTCGATACTTATTATACCCATTACGTCGCTGTTTATCATGGTGATAAGCAAAAGTATTCGCCGCAAGGTGGTACGGGTCCAAACACAGTTAGGCGAAATTACTTCTCGATTCTCAGAGTTAATATCAGGGATCAGGATCATTAAGGCATTTGTGAATGAGGATGGTGAGAACAAACGATTTGGAACTGAAGCCCAAAAGCTTTTCAAACTAATGTTCAGACAAATAAGTCTGCAGAGTTTGTCACTTCCGGTTACGGAGATGTTGGGGGTCAGCATGGCGGTTGTCCTGCTGTGGGTTGGCGGGGTGCAAGTGCTGGAATATGGTACAATCAGCAGCTCTGATTTTTTGAGATTCATTGTGATCCTCTTCGCTATTTACCAGCCCATTCGTAACCTTGCCAAGGTTAACATCAGCATACAGGCCGGTGTGGCTGCAGGGGGAAGGGTTTTCAAGATCCTCGATATAGAACCAGCCATTCGCGATAAAAGCGGCAGTAAACCATTTGAAAAATTTGAGAAAGAGATACGATTTGACGCGGTTTCATTTGTGTATGATAATTCAGAAATGCAGGCGATCCGTAATCTGAATACGGTCATAACAAAAGGTGAAGTCGTTGCTCTGGTCGGACCCTCTGGGGCTGGGAAAACAACAGTTGTAGATCTAATACCGAGATTTCATGATGTTAATGAAGGAACCATCAGCATTGATGGTGAGGACATTCGAAATTTAACGCGGGCGAGTATTCGAAATGAGATCGGGATCGTTTCTCAGGAAACTATTCTCTTTAACGACAGTGTGTATAATAATATTGCATACGGAATGGAAAGTAATGCAGCTGATGTTGAAGCTGCGGCCATAAAAGCCAATGCCCATGACTTTATCCTGAATCTTGAAGCGGGTTATGATACGATGTTGGGTGAGCATGGTGCTCGGTTATCCGGGGGACAAAAACAACGCATTGCCATTGCCCGCGCCCTGCTGAAAGACCCGGACATTTTGATATTGGATGAGGCAACATCTGCACTGGATACGGAATCAGAAAAATCTGTCCAGGCAGCGATTGAGACCCTGATGAGCGGGCGAACTGTGATAGTCATAGCGCATCGTCTCTCTACCATTTTGAGTGCAGATAAGATATTGGTCATGGACAAAGGTGAAATTGTGGAGCAGGGTACCCATGAAACCTTGAGTAAGGCAGGTGGATTGTATGAAAAATTATATCGTTTACAGTTCGCCGATGGTGAAAATATTCAATAGCTGATCCGGATTACTCCTTTTTATCTTTCCCTTGGCGAAATGTCCATAGATCGTTCAAAAAATAATTCAGTACAGATGCAACAAAGATGGCGATCAAATTTGCCAGCATGTAGTGAATTCCCACGTAGTGGTGGAGGAGCAATAGTATCACCCAATTTAGCCCCCCTGCTATCCAACTCACCAGAGTAAACCGGATTAAACCAGTTCGAATGGCTTTAAAGCCTCTCATATCCCGGTCAGTCCATGTGAAACGATGATTCCATACAAAATTATTGAGTATGGCAATTTGTATGGCGATCAGCGAGGCAATTGGAATTGGAACATACAGGTATTCCTTGGCGTAGTACAAAATCGCGCTATTAACAAAAATGCCGGATATGCCGACAAAGGTGAAGGAGATAAAGCGTTTGGGAAGCTGCAATTGCATGGGTGAATTTAATGTTGACCAAAGGATAGGATAGACAAAAAGCTTGAGGAATGTAAGCATCCCGTCTAGCTTGTAAATCTATGACATTCGCCAAAATAATATTCATTGTTCTCATCTCCCTGGCAAGCGTTGATAGTTTTGCCCAGAGCTACAATTACAAGGTGAAATATGGTTTGATACAGGCGGGGAAAGCAACGTTAGTACATACTGTTGAGGCTAATATCCTGAAAAGTCTCTTCGTCATCGAGTCATCGCCCTGGCTTTCAACATTATGGACACTATCTGACTCAGTCAATACAGAATACATGATTGATGAGGGTCGATTGCTAAACCATACAAAAGCGATTCATGAAGGTTCATACCATAGATTTTATGAAGTGACGTTTAGTGATAGCGATCAAGCCTGGGTAAATGGCAAGATGAAGGAGGTAGAAACAGACCATTTGCGAGATATCCCAAGTTTGCTGTATGATTTATCCACGACTCAGTTTCATGATGGTGATACCCTGCGATATCATATGTGAGATGGTCGTGGGTCAGGAGAACTTAGACTCCTCGTAGAGAAGACCGGCAAACCCTCCATACGAAAACCATTTAATGAACCGGGGTGGCGGTTGACGCCGCTGAATAGTACACGGAAATCGCGGGCTAATCAGATTCAGCTCACCATGCTCTATTCAGAATCATTCCCACACACTCCTCTGAGGATTGAGATCGATACAAAATACGGGGGTGTTCAAATGCGGGTAGAGGAGCCCTGATCATTCCGAAAACCTTACCGTCTCTTGCTTTCATAGGTTATCTTTGGCCATAATTATTATGAAATTGAATTCAAAACACACGGGATCAACCATGCGACGCATCTTGCTTCTATTGTTATTGCCAATCTTCATCTTCCCCCAGGTTTATATCCTGGAAGTGAAGGGTACGATTGATATGGGGCTGGCATATTTTTTTGAACGGCAGATTCCCCAGCTCAATGAAGCAGGTGGAGATGCTATCCTGCTGGATATTGATACTTTCGGCGGGCGGGTAGATGCAGCGACAATGATGAAAAATGCCCTCCTCAATTCAAAAATTGAAACCTACGCGTTCGTTAACACCAAAGCTATCTCAGCAGGCTCTCTCATATCCTTGGCATGCGATACCATTATTATGCGATCTGGAGCGACTATGGGGGCAACTACAGTCGTCGATGGGCAAAGTCATAAAGCTAGTGAGAAGGCGCAATCCTATATGCGCGAAGAAATGGCTTCGACAGCCGAATCAAAAGGGCGAAATCCAGATATTGCCATGGCCATGGTTGATGAGTCATTGGACATTGATACGCTTATCCTCGCTCCAGGTGATACCTTGTTCCTGGATGATATCGAGGGAGCTAGTGAGGGAAAATTACTTACGCTGAGGACCTCAACGGCCATGAAGTACGGAATGGCCGACTATCAGATGGATTCCATGAAGGAAGTGCTGGAGCATTTTGGGTTCTCGGATTTAGATGTTGTAAAAGTTAAGCCGACCTGGTCTGAAGCGGTGGTTCGATTTCTCACCGACCCTGTCGTAAGCTCCCTGCTGATGACACTGGGATTTTTGGGATTGATCTTTGAGATCCAGAGTCCTGGATGGGGAATTCCTGGAACCGTTGGTCTTCTCGCATTATTTCTCTTTTTCTCAACCTCCTTTATTGCAGACCTTGCCAGCATGATGGAGGTTCTGTTTCTCATCGGAGGCGTCATTCTCCTGGGAATTGAAGCGTTCGTGATTCCAGGTTTCGGCGTGGTTGGAATTCTGGGAATCCTTGTGATGATCTATGCCATGTTTACCATGCTCCTGCCAGCTGCACCTAACTCTGCAGATATTAACGCCGCACTTTGGGGATTGGTTATTGCCATGATCGGTGGTCTGATCGGATTGGGTCTTATGGTGAAACGGATGTTGAAAACAAAAGCCTGGCAGCGCATCAGTCTGCCAGAAGCAGAGACCCGTGCTAAAGGATACAGTGGCAGTTTGGGTCTGGAAGAAATGGTAGGGAAGAGCGGTGTTGCCATAACATTTCTGCGACCCGCAGGAACCGTAGTGATCGAAGGACAGAGGGTCGATGTCGTAACCCCTGGTAATTTTATAGATAAAGACGCGGAAATTACGATCATTCGCATAGATGGAAATCGAGTGGTTGTGGACAATAAAGTTTAATTTTTAATACTGGAGGAATTGTGGAAACTATCCCATTGATGTTTATCCTGATCGGCCTGGTAGCCTTTCTTGTAATATTTACTTATTTCATACCCATCGGATTGTGGATAAGCGCTGCAGCAGCGCAGGTCTATGTTGGTCTCTTGACCCTCATTGGAATGAGACTGCGCCGAATCCCACCACCACTGATCATCAATTCGCTGGTTAGCGCTCGAAAAGCCGGGATTGAAATGGATACAAATGTCCTGGAAGCCCACTATCTGGCTGGTGGTGACGTGAATAAGGTAGTCCTGGCGCTCATCGCAGCAGATAAAGCCAATATTGATTTGGAATTTCAACGTGCCGCAGCCATTGATCTGGCCGGTCGTGATGTTCTGGATGCTGTAAAGATGAGTGTGAATCCCCGCGTCATTGAAACCCCGCGAGTCTCGGCTATCGCCAAGGATGGAATTCAACTCTTCGCAGTAGCTAAAGTAACTGTTCGCGCCAATATTGATCGTCTCATCGGTGGTGCCGGTGAAGAAACGGTCCTTGCGCGTGTCGGTGAAGGAATTGTTAGCTCCATCGGATCTTCAGATTCTCACAAGCAGGTACTTGAAAATCCCGATATTATCTCAAAAAATGTTTTGTCAAAAGGTCTTGATGCAGGTACAGCCTTTGAGATCCTCTCCATTGATATTGCTGATGTAGATGTCGGTAAGAATATTGGAGCCACCTTGCAGATGGATCAGGCTGATGCAGACAAGAATATCGCCCAGGCTGTTGCTGAGAAACGTCGTGCTATGGCAGTTGCGCAAGAGCAAGAAATGAAAGCCAAAGTCGTTGAAATGCGGGCCAAGGTTGTGGAAGCTGAATCTGAAGTTCCCCGGGCCATGGCAGAAGCTTTCCGTCAGGGAAATCTGGGAATTCTGGACTATTACCGTATGGAAAACATCCAGGCTGATTCTGGCATGCGCAAGAATCTTTCTGGTTCAGACAAATCAGAGAAGAAATAGGGGTTTATCCTTATGAATTTGGACAACCTGGGTCCAATAGTTCTCTTTTTCATTTATATGGCTATTTCTGCCTGGTCAAAGCAAAACAAGGCCAGGCAGAAAGCCAAAGCATCTGAGAATTCTGGACCTGCGAAGTCCCATTCCACGTCCAAGCCTGCTGTACAAGTGGGTGGGATTCTTGATCAACTCAAGAAGGAGTTGTTTGAGATAGATGAAGAGCCTCTAACTTTTCAACAAGCCGAACCAGAATACCAACCAGAAGTTGAAGAGGAAGCGGCTGCTCCCCCTGTAGAGGTTGACAAAAAGCGATCGTTTATGGAGGGGTCTCCCGATCACACACATAGCCACCTCCCAATAACCGTAGATTCATCCGGGGAGAGCAGTAACGGTCAAACGCTGGAAGAGCTTTTAGAACCATATTCAAAAATCGAACAGGGTATCATTCTCCATGAAATATTGGGGAAGCCCCGTGCTCGTCAATCAAACCAAGAATGGTTCCATAAGAGCTAGGGAAAAGTATAATGGACATAAAAAGGAGGCTGTCTCATAACCTGAGATGGCCTCTTTTATTTTAGCCACGGATACACACAGATTTTCACAGATTTGTGTAAAAGCCATTCTCAAGACTTATTCTC
>CAZVSF010000023.1:0-21648 GCA_964630195.1 uncultured Lentisphaeria bacterium | reverse complement strand
ATCTGGCCTATTTCGAATGCATGCACGAGCTGAAACTGATCGTCGATCTCTTTTATGATGGGGGACTTTCAGGTATGAACTACTCCGTGAGTGAAACCGCTGAATACGGCGGCATGACACGGGGTCCTCGCGTGATTGATGCCGACACCAAAAAACGCATGAAAGCAATTCTTGGGGAAGTTCAGGATGGATCCTTTGCCCGTGAATGGCTGGAGGAATCCAATAGTGGCGGTAAGAATTTCGCAAAATTACGTAAAGAGAATCAGGAACATCCCATCGAAGTTGTGGGCAAAAAATTACGCGGTATGATGAGCTTTATTGGAAATAAGGGCAACTAAATAGATGCAATCTTATAAAATTGCTGTTCTCCCGGGAGACGGGATCGGACCAGAAGTAATGGAGGCTGCACTTCAGGTACTGGATGCTGTGGGAGCCGTGGAATCCGTCAAGTTTGAATATGAATATGCCCAGGTCGGTGGTTGTGCCATTGACGAGACAGGTAAACCCCTGTCAAAGGAAACCCTTGAAATGTGCCAGCAATCAGACGCCGTCCTCCTTGGCGCAGTTGGCGGACCCAAGTGGGAATCCTTACCTCAAGACCAAAAACCGGAGCAAGCACTTCTGCAACTTCGGGGCGGCCTGGGTCTTTATTCTAACCTTCGTCCGGCAGTTGTGTTTCCGGCGCTGGCAGATGCCTCATCGCTGAGAGAGGACGTGGTATCTGGCGTGGATGTCATGGTCGTGCGAGAGCTGACAGGTGGCATTTATTTCGGTAGCCCCAAAGGAGCCGATAACAACAAAGGTTGGAATACCATGGTCTATGAACGTCATGAAGTGGAACGCATAGCCAGGGTGGCTTTTGATCTTGCACGTAAAAGAAGCGGTCGGGTTACCTCTGTGGACAAGGCCAATGTTCTTGATGTTTCACAGTTCTGGCGGGACATCGTCATTGAAGTGCACAAGGACTATCCGGATGTTACTCTGGATCATATGTATGTGGATAACGCTGCCATGCAGCTGGTTAGGACGCCCAAGCAATTTGACGTTATTGTTACAGGTAATTTGTTTGGAGATATCCTCAGTGATATTGCCGCTATGGTGACGGGTAGTCTGGGTATGCTTCCATCGGCCAGTCTGGGTGAAAAATATGCCCTCTATGAACCTGTCCATGGTTCAGCTCCCGATATTGCTGGTGAGAACAAGGCCAACCCGCTGGCCACGATCATGTCTGTGTCCATGATGCTCAGTTATACATTGAATCTGGGTAATGCCGGCGCAGCGCTGCAGACTGCTGTGTCAGAAGTCCTGGAAGCTGGTTACCGCACAGGTGAAATATACCAGGAGGGTGACAAATTGGTGACTACCACCGAAATGAGCGAGCTGGTGATAAAGCAGCTTTCACAGATTTATAAGAAGGTTGCATGATCATGTCAAAATCAAAACCCCATATGCCAAAAACAGCAAGCGATAAAGTGGTCATCTTTGATACGACGCTGAGAGATGGTGAACAATCGCCAGGTGCGTCCCTTAGCATACTCGAGAAGGTGGAAATTGCACGACAGCTCGACAAGCTTGGCGTTGATGTTATAGAAGCCGGATTTCCTGTTTCATCACCCACTCAATTTGAAGCTGTCCAACGCATTGGTGGAGAAGTCTCAGCCGTGGTAGCTGGTTTGGCCAGGGCCCTGGAAACCGACATTGATGCCGTAAAAAATGCATTAGCCCAGGCTGAGAGATACAGAATTCATACTTTTATGGGCACTTCAGACATTCATATCACTCAAAAGTTTGGGAGTCAACGCTATGGAAAAAATCTGGCTGAAAAACGCCAGAAGGTCCTCCAGATGGCTTGTGAGGCAGTTGCCTATGCCAAAACCTTTTCTCCAGATGTGGAATTCTCCCCTGAAGATGCGGGACGCACAGATATTGAATACTTGATCGAGATCGTAGAGGCTGTCATTGCGGCTGGAGCGACCACTGTAAATATTCCTGATACAACCGGCTATACCTTCCCGGCAGAATTTGGTCAAAAGATAGCTGCCCTGAGGGATCGGGTTTCCAATATTGATCAGGCTGTTATCAGCGTGCATTGTCACAATGATCTTGGACTGGCAGTTGCCAATTCATTGACGGCAATATCCAGGGGTGCCAGACAGGTTGAATGTACCATCAATGGGATAGGTGAACGTGCTGGCAATGCATCCCTGGAAGAAATTGTCATGGCTTTGAAGATCCGATCCGAGCTGTGGGATTGTCACACCGATATCCATACTGAAGAGATCATGAATACCTCCCGCATGGTATCCATGTATACTGGAATGTTGGTTCAGCCCAACAAGGCAATTGTGGGTGAAAACGCATTTGCCCATGAATCGGGCATTCATCAGGATGGTATGCTCAAAAATCGCAATACCTATGAGATCATGAATCCCGGTAGCGTTGGAATAGGCGAAAGTAAAATTGTACTGGGAAGACATTCAGGTCGTGCAGGGTTAAAATCTCGTCTGGAAGCACTGGGCTATCATCTGGATAAGGAGAAGCTCAAAGCGATCTATAAAGAGTTTGTCCTGCTGGCTGACAAGAAAAAGGAAGTCTTTGATGAGGACCTACGGGTCATCATGGGTGAAGTTCTCGATCACGAAGACTCCTTTTACAAACTGGATTATTTACATGTGAATCTGGGGACAACTACCATTCCAGTGGCTATCGTTCGAATTGAAACGCCTGATAAGGTATATGAAGATTCCGCCACCGGGGATGGACCTGTTGCCGCCTGCTTCAGGGCAATTGCCCGAGCTCTGGGAATACGCCAGCAGTTCAACCTGGAATATTATCAGGTTCGCTCCATCACCCGGGGAAAAAGCGCACTGGGAGAGGTTACATTGCGGTTGCACCATGACGGTGACATCTTCGCGGGTCGTGGTATTTCAACAGATACGATCGAAGCCAGTGCTAAAGCTTATCTGGAAGCTCTCAATCAACACAAAAAGAAGCAAGAAATGGATCTAACGTCTGAAACAGTGAAAGAACACGTCTGATGTCAGCAAAAACACTATATGATAAGCTCTGGGAAAGCCACGAAGTTCGCCAGAATGATAATGGGACCAGCCTGCTGTATATTGATCGTCAACTCATTCATGAGGTAACCTCGCCCCAGGCTTTTGAGGGTCTCAGAATAAATACGAGAGCCCCCTGGCGAAAGAATGCCAACGTAGCAGTCCCTGATCACAACATCCCCACCAAAGATCGGGACAAGGGCGTTGAAGATCCTGTCTCAAAACTTCAAATCGACACCTTAGCAAGCAATACCGCCGAATTAGGGATCACCAATTTTGATATGTCTGATCCCCGTCAGGGAATTGTCCATGTCATCGGACCAGAACAGGGGATCACATTGCCTGGGATGACCATCGTTTGTGGTGACTCTCATACATCCACACATGGTGCTCTGGGAGCGCTTGCTTTTGGAATTGGAACTTCAGAAGTTGAACATGTCCTGGCAACCCAGTGTCTCGTACAGGAAAAATCCAGGAACATGCTGGTTCGGGTGGATGGTGAACTTCAGCCAGGTGTAACGGCAAAAGATCTCATTTTAGCCATTATTGGTGAAATTGGCACAGCCGGAGGGACGGGCTATGCCATAGAGTTTGGCGGTGAAGCCATTGAGAATTTGTCCATGGAGGGTCGCATGACCGTCTGTAACATGACTATTGAAGCTGGCGCACGCGCTGGGCTGATCGCTGTTGATGATACTACCCTGACATATGTCAAAGGACGGAATTTTGCACCCAAAGGGGCTAGCTGGGACGAGGCAGAAGCCTATTGGAAGACGCTCCAATCCGATCCAGGAGCCGAATATGATCAAACCTTTGTGTTCAACGCGCCTGACATCAAACCCATGGTGAGTTGGGGCACATCACCTGAGATGGTTGCTCCAGTAGATGGATTTGTCCCTGATTCTGCAGATCCAGAAAAATCTGAGCAGGTAAACAATGCACTGAAGTACATGGGACTTACTGCCGGTATGCCCATCAGGGATATCACCTTTGATAAAGTGTTTATCGGATCCTGCACCAATTCACGCATTGAAGATCTCCGGGAAGCGGCAAGCGTGGTCAAAGGCCAGAAAGTAGCTTCGACCATTTCGCTGGCCATGGTTGTGCCCGGATCAGGACCTGTGAAAGCTCAAGCCGAATCTGAGGGTTTGGACAGAATCTTCCTCGATGCTGGATTTGAATGGCGGGAGCCTGGCTGCTCCATGTGTCTGGCCATGAATGCTGATAGACTTGAACCAGGTGAGCGCTGTGCCTCCACATCAAACAGGAACTTTGAGGGTCGACAGGGGCAGGGAGGACGCACACACCTCTTAAGTCCTGCCATGGCGGCAGCAGCTGCTATCGCTGGCCATATCACTAACGTTACCAGATATTACGAGAATTAAGATGCAGAAATTTACTTCACATCAGGGATTAGTGGCTCCACTGGACAGATCCAACGTGGACACAGATGCCATCATTCCAAAGCAATTCCTGAAATCGATAAATCGCACAGGATTTGGACCCTATTTATTTGATGAATGGCGTTATCTGGATCATGGCGAACCGGGTCAGGACTGCAGTGACCGACCTTTAAACAAAGACTTTGTTCTTAACGATGATCGCTATAAAGGAGCGACCATTCTGTTAGCCAAATCAAATTTTGGCTGTGGTTCCAGTCGCGAACATGCTCCCTGGGCTCTGCTGGACTATGGTTTTCAGGTTATTATAGCCAAGAGTTTTGCCGACATCTTTTACTCCAATTGCTTCAAAAACGGGATGCTTCCCATCGTTCTGGCATCTGAGCAAATTGATGCGCTTTTTGAGGTCACCCTGAATGAGCCAGGATTTACGCTCAGCGTAGATCTGGAGACCCAGATCATTTCTTCAAAACAGGGTAAAACATATGCTTTTGAACTCGACTCCTATCGGAAGTATTGCCTCCTGAATGGATTGGACGAGATCGGTCAGACACTTTCATATCAGCAGGAGATCGCTGATTTTGAGAGCAGGCATTTGCAAAAACACGGCTGGTTAAACCAGGAGGTACGTTGAAGTGTCCGCACCTAGAAGCATAGAGCTATTTGACTCCACCCTCAGGGATGGGACACAGGGGGAGGGTGTGAATCTATCCGTCGATGATAAACTTCACATCGCCCAGCGTCTGGATGACTTTGGCATTAGTGTATTAGAGGGCGGTTGGCCAGGATCCAACCCAAGAGATCAGGAGTTTTTCGCCCGAGCTCAAAAAATGAGTTGGAAACAAGCCAAAATATGCGCTTTTGGTTCAACGGCCAGAAGCATAGAGGGGGTGACGACAGACCCGAATCTTAATGCCTTGCTCAAAGCAGAAACAGAAGTTGTCTCGATCTTTGGAAAGACCTGGAAACTGCATGCTGAAAAAGGATTGGGTTTTAATGCCGGTCAAAATTCTGAGCTGATTGAAAAATCTGTAGCTTACCTGGTTCAGCAGGGGCGTCGGGTCATTTTTGATGCGGAGCACTTCTTTGATGGTTACAAGGATTCACCAGAATTCGCCATGGAAATGCTCAGAGCAGCTCAGACCGGTGGTGCAGACACCCTGGTTCTGTGCGATACCAATGGTGGTACCCTTCCCCATGAGGTCGCACAGGCAACTCAACATGTAATGGAATCATTTAATGTTCCGGTTGGTATTCATGCGCATAATGATGGTGGCATGGCTGCAGCCAACACCATAACTGCTGTACAAGCCGGTGCAAATCATGTCCAGGGGACCATGAATGGTGTTGGAGAGCGCTGTGGAAATGCAAATTTGAGTACGGTTATACCCAATTTACTGCTGAAACTGGGTCTCGATCTAAAGCATCCCGTTGATCTCACTCAACTGACCAGGATCGCCAACTATGTATTTGAGATCATGAACATTCATCCTGACGATAGAGCGCCCTTTGTTGGAAAATCGGCCTTTGCCCACAAAGGCGGCATTCATGTCAGTGCGGTGATGAAAGATAGCCGGATGTATGAACATATTGTCCCCACAGAAGTTGGTGCCAAGCAGCGCGTCCTGGTCTCAGATCTTTCAGGCCAGAGTAACATTCGCTACAAGGCTGAGGAATTGGAGATCGATCTCAAAGATTCCCAGGGAGACCTACCCAGACAGATCGTTCAGCATATTAAGGAAATGGAACATGGGGGCTATCAATATGAAGCAGCGGAGGCTTCCTTTGAGCTCATTTTGAAAGAGCAAATGGGTAGTTTTTCACCCTTCTTTGCTGTCGAAGATTCCCGTGTGATCGTCAGCTATGAGCGGGAGGGTCACAACCTGGCTGATGCCATGCTCAAAGTACGCGTCAATGGAGAAGTTGAGCATACTGCCGCAGATGGTGTTGGACCGGTGAATGCACTTAACAAGGCGCTTCAAAAAGCCCTGACCAGATTTTACCCTCAATTGTCTGAGGTTCATTTGAAAGATTACAAGGTTAGAGTTCTGGATGGTAATAACGGAACTAAAGCTGTGGTCAGGGTACTGATTGAAAGTACAGATGGGAAAAAAAGCTGGTCAACAGTTGGGGTCTCAGAAAATATTATTGAGGCGAGTTGGCAGGCGCTGGTTGATAGCCTCAATTATAAGCTGATGAAATCAAAAATTAGTAATAAGAACCTGAAGAAATAGGACACGTATCATGCCGACTCATTGTGAAAGAATTTGGTTTAACGGAAAGATCGTAAACTGGGATCAGGCAACAACACACGTTATGTCCCACGGATTGCATTATGGAAGTGGGATATTTGAAGGGGTGAAATGTTATACAACCGATGATGGTCCTGCTATTTTTAAACTGGAAGAGCATATCGATCGTCTGTTTACATCGGCAAAGATCTATCGGATGGAGTTGCCATACACCCGAGAGGAATTGATTAAAGGCTGTCTTGACATCGTTAAAGAAAACGGGATAGAAAATGGATACATCAGACCCGTTGCCTTTTATGGCTATGAAACGCTGGGTGTTCATCCCAAAGAGTGCCCCGTAGAGGTTTCCATTGGTGCTTTTGATTGGGGTGCCTATCTGGGACAGGATGCCTTGATAAAAGGGGTGCGGGTAACTGTTTCACCCTGGAGAAAATTTCATTCCAGTTCATTTCCCACCACGGCCAAGGCCAATGGGCAGTATCTAAACTCGCTGTTGGCTGTTCAGGATGCCAAATCCAAGGGATTTGATGAAGGTCTCCTGCTCAATCAGGAGGGCACCATAGCTGAAGGTGCCGGCCAAAACATATTTCTGATCAAGAATGGAAAACTCTACACCAATGCTGAGGATTCTTCCATCCTCATGGGTATCACCAGAGAAACGCTTATCAATCTGGCGCGAGATATGGGCTACAGGGTAAAAGTTGGGCGTCTATCTGTTGGTCAATTGCTGTCAGCAGATGAGGCTTTCTTTACAGGTACAGCCAGTGAAGTCACTCCCATCAGGGAATTGGACCATCGCGTTGTGGGACCTGGTGGTCGCGGTCCTATTACTGAAAAACTGCAATCTGCCTATATGGATGTAGTCCATGGCAAAAATCCGCAGTATAAATCTTGGTTAACTTATGTCAATAATACCTGATGAAGTGAATGGCCAGGAGCAAGAATTTCACTAAAAATTAGTGTGGCTCCCAGCGAGAAACGCAAGTAGATTTGTAGTTGAAGTACAAGGGGAAATGAAACTCAACATATGAAAGTAATGAAGTTTGGCGGTTCATCAATCGCCACATCAGAACACCTAAAGACTGTACTAAAGCTTATTCTCAAAGCCGAAAATGAATCTCAGGTCGCCGTGGTTGTATCTGCCTTTGGGGGCATCACAGATCAACTCATCCATATGGTGAAACAAGCAGGTCAGGGAGCGGACAGTTATACCCAGGAGCTGATGTCGTTTATTGACAAGCACGAGGACATGATTCAGGCTATGACCTCAGGAGAACGTCAGGAAATCTTAAGGGCAAACATCAAAAAATACACATCCAGGTTGAGTGAAATCTTGAGAGGTGTGTATCTGGTAAGATATGTTGCCCCCAAAACATACAATCAGATCCTGAGCTATGGCGAGCGTTTGTCTGCGCGTATCATCACTGCCACCCTGGAAGAATTGGGAAGTAATGCTGAATTCATCGACGCACGTCATTTTGTACAAACCGATGACAATTATGGGGCTGGTGTTGTAGATTTTGAAACAACAAACACCCGAATCAAAAAATATTTTGATGATCATAATGCCACCCAGATTATCACCGGGTTCATCGCCTCCAATAGCCAGGGTGAAACAACCACGCTTGGGCGTAGCGGATCTGACTATACAGCTGCTATTTTTGGGGCAGCGGCAGGTGCAGACGAAATCGAAATCTGGACAGATGTGGATGGTATCCTTACGGCCAATCCCAGAGAGGTTCCGGCAGCCTATCCCATCCCGGTCATGACCTATGAGGACGCCATGGAAATGTCCCATTTTGGCGCTAAGGTCATTTTTCCACCGACCATCCAGCCTGCCATGCAGGCAGAGATCCCTATACGCATCAAGAATACGTTTAATCCTGATTTTCCAGGTACGCTCATCGATAAAACCGGACAGGATAAGGACTATAGGATTACGGGTATTTCAAGTATGAATCCCATTTCCCTGATTCGCATTCAAGGGAGTGGTATGATCGGAAAAACCGGTTTAACAGGCAGAATATTTATGGCTATGGCCAATGCCGATGTGGGGGTTATGCTTATTTCCCTGGCTTCCAGTGAACATTCCATTTGTTTTGCTGTGGATCCAGATAGTGCTGCAAATGCCAAGACTGCCCTGGAAAAGGAATTCCAGCTGGAAATGCAGGTTCATGGAATTGCCAAGATCCTCATTGAGAGCAATCTTTGTATTGTCGCTGTTGTTGGGGAAAATATGAGACACACACCGGGGATTTCAGGCAAGGTGTTCAATGCTCTCGGAGAACTTGGGGTAAATGTGGTCGCCATTGCCCAGGGGTCCTCGGAACGAAATATATCGATCGTAATATCCAGCGAAGACGAGGTCAGGGTCAAGCGTGAATTGCATGACAGATTCTTCCCGGGAAAGTGATCAAGAATGGGGCTAAAGTGAAAGCATCCGTTCGAGCATATGCTCCTGCAACCGTAGCTAATGCAGTCAGCGGTTTTGATGTTCTAGGGTTTGCCCTGGAAGCACCGGGAGATATCGTCACCTGCAAACATTCTGATGCTCCAGGAATTCATATTGCAGCCCTCACAGGGGCTTATAGTGGCTTACCCAATGATCCCAAACTAAATACGGCCGGTGTCGCTGTTCAGGCACTCCTGGATGCCCAGCATTTGTCTCTGGATATGGAGTTGGAAATCCAGAAAGGAGTCCCAATTGTTGGAGGAATGGGATCCAGTGCATCGAGTGCAGTAGCTGCTGTCGTTGCTGTGAATGAATGCTTTGACCTAAGTCTTTCAAATGAACAGCTTCTGCCCTTTGTCCTGGAGAGCGAACGATCTGCTACCGGTGTACCCCATGCCGATAATGCCGCACCTTCCCTGCTGGGTGGTTTTACGCTGATACATCGTTTGGACCCTCTCGATATCATAACCCTGCCAACATTTCAAGGCTTGGCCTGTGTGCTCGTTCATCCTCATATGCAGATCAAGACGCGGGATGCCCGTGAAATACTCCCCAAATCTGTAGCGATGAAGACTGCAACCAACCAAATGGGACATATCGCCGGTTTTGTAGCCGGGTTATTCCAACAGGACCTGGCATTGATCAGTCGCTCCTTTGTTGATGAACTGGCAGAACCCTTTCGGGGTAAATTGATTCCCGGCTATGAGCTGGTTAAATCAGCAGCATTGGAAAAGGGAGCTCTGGGCTGTGGCATATCCGGCTCGGGACCCTCAATGTTTGCCCTCTGTTCTGATACAGATGTTGCTCATAGAGTAGGAGAGGCCATGGCAAAGACCTTTCGTAGCGAGAATCTGGAGAGTGATATGTATGTCTCGGCTATCAGTCAGTCGGGTGCCAGACTTCTGGATTAATTCTTGAAATATATCAGCACGAAAAATATTAGTTCGCCCACGTCTCTCAAGGAGGCAATTCTTTCAGGAATGCCTGGGGATGGGGGGCTTTATCTCCCTGAAAGGATACCCACTCTCTCCAGTGGGGAGCTTGAAGCTTTATCCAGCATGTCATTTCAAGAAATTGCTCAAACCATGGCGACAGCCTTTTTGTCAGAAGACCTTCCTGTAAATGAAATCCAGACAATCGTTGATGCTTCCATGGATCTGGATGTGAAACTGACCCACTTAAATGAGCACATGTCTATCCTGGAGACCTTCCATGGACCCACCATGGCTTTCAAAGATTTTGGGGCTCGCTTTATGGCCAGTCTCATGTCGCATCTTATTCGTGGTGATGATCGAGAGCTAACCATCCTGGTGGCAACATCGGGTGATACAGGCAGCGCCGTGGCAAGTGGGTTTTTAGGCATTCCGGGCATTCGCGTGATCATATTGTATCCAGGTGGAAAAGTGAGTCCTTCTCAGGAAAAGCAGCTGACAACGCAGGGAAAAAATATTCAAGCGCTTGAGGTATCAGGAAATTTTGATGATTGCCAGAGACTGGTAAAAACAGCTTTTGCAGATAAGGAATTACGTGCAATTCATCTGCTATCTTCAGCAAATTCCATCAATATTGCTCGCTTACTCCCCCAGTCGTTCTACTATGCCTATACTGCTGGTAAATTAGCGCACAAGACAGGTGATCTGACCATCTCTGTGCCTTCCGGAAATTTCGGGAATCTCACGGCAGGCCTTATAGCCAAACGCATGGGTGTGCCGATCCATCATTTTATTGCCTCAACCAACCGCAATGATGTTTTTCCTGAATATTTGAATTCTGGCGTTTTCAAACCCCGGCCGTCTGCCCAAACCATCTCCAATGCCATGGATGTTGGAGACCCCAGCAATCTCTCCCGGATCCGATATTTGTTTGATGATGATATTGCTAAAATTCGCTCAGAGATCAGCAGTTGGAGTTTCGATGACATCCAGACCAGGGCAATGATCCGTCAGATCTTCAAGAGATATGGATACATCATTGATCCCCATACTGCAGTGGGTATTCTGGGTTTAGAAAAATATCAGGGGATGCATCATTCCAGACGAAAGGGTGTGGTTATTTCCACTGCTCATCCCGCCAAATTCCCAGAAAGTGTTGAGCCCATTATCGGTGAGAAAATACCGATACCCCCCCAACTTGCCCAGTATCTCAAAAGAGAAAAGCAGGCAATTCCAATGTCAACCAACTATGAGCAATTCAGACAATATCTGATTGATACTTTGGGGTAAACGTCATCTATTGAATTTGGAGATTGCCGCACTTTCGCTCCGCTCAAGCTCGCAATGACATGGAAGAGATGGTTGGATTAACTGTGTCACGCTTCGAGACACCGCTTGGCGGATTTCAACCTCAGCAAGACATGCTGGCGTCAATCCTCTTTATAAACGCCACTGGCCATATTGGCTGAGGTGACGATTCCCTTGATCATGGCCGAACTAAAGCCTTCATGTTCCATTTGATTGAGACCTGCAATGGTCACCCCTCGAGGGGTAGTTACCTTATCAATTTCTGACTCTGGATGATGACCCGATTTCAGGATAAGTTCAGCTGCGCCTTTGGCTACCTGGGCAGCGATAAGCAACGCTTTTTCAGAGTGAAAACCGATTTCTATACCACCCTGTGAAGCTGCACGAATAGCCCTGAGAAAGAATGCAATACCACATGCACCGAGAGCAGTGGCAGCACCCATGCGTTCTTCATCGATGACAACCGTTTCACCGACACTGTTAAAGATGGATTTGCCGATCTCAATGGCCGATTCCGGATCATTTGAAGCCAGACAGGTAATCGATTCTCGAAGTGAAATAGCCGTGTTGGGCATGGCTCGGACTATTGCTGCACCGTTGCCTACATGCGCCTGGATCTGGTCAATGGATACGCCTGTGACCACGGAGATGAGCGTGTGCTTGTCTGACTCCAGCAGAGGACCGATCTCGCTCAAAACCTCGTCAACCTGCTGGGGTTCAACAGCTACCAACACAATATCAGCAAAATCAACAGCAGCCACATTATCTGAACTGGTGGAGACACCACGCTCTTTAAATCGATCGAGACGATTGATCTTTCGCCGTGTCAGGATGATTTGCTCCGGTTGGAATGTTCCTGAATCCAAAAGTCCATCTGCGATGGACATACCAATATTTCCAGTACCTATGATTGCCAGTTTTCTATTTTGCATTGTATTCACCTTCTCCTGTGCAAAGAACCACTTCCATACATTATGAGTATGGCATTAAACATGGCTTGAAGGTAGTCGCCGCTGCAATAACATTTTAGGAGATTTTAACCCTTGTATTTAGAAAGTTAATTCGTTAGAATTTGCTCAGCATGGAAATGACACGTATAAATAACATCCCGAACAATATTATGATTCATCGTCATAATAATCATCATCATTTGATGTAGCTGTTCGGAACACATATCCTGGATGGCTAGCGCAAAGTTGGCCACCAGTGGGATTCAAATTCAAAACCCTCGGAGCCAACTCCGGGGGTTTTTTGTTTTGGGCACCAGGGAAAGAGGAAAAAAGTGAATTTGAAAGGTTTAAGTGAGTAGAAATGGGTACAAAACGACTAAAAATTGCAATTCAAAAGTCTGGACGCCTCAGTGAGGCTACTCTGGATATCCTTAAGCGTTGCGGTCTGCGTATTAATCACTCGAAAAACAAGTTGATCACCCATGTCAAGAACATGCCCATTGATATTCTGTTTGTCAGGGATGATGACATTCCTGGACTGGTCATGGAAGGTGTCGTAGATCTTGGTTTTGTTGGCGAGAACATTATGCAGGAAGTGAGTCTTCAGAGAGCGAAGTTTGGAGAACAGGCAGACTTTGTCAAGCTCATATCTCTGGATTATGGACACTGCAGACTTTCCATAGCAACCACGGAAGAACAGAAGTATACCAACATATCAGACCTTAGCGACTGTCGGATCGCCACAAGTTATCCCTATTCACTGGGACGATACCTGGAGGAACAAGGTGTTTCCGCAAAAATTGTTCACCTCACTGGATCCGTTGAAGTTGCACCCCGGGCAGGTCTGGCGGATGCAATTTGTGATCTGGTCTCAACCGGTGTGACGCTGGAAGCAAATGGGTTGAGGGAAGATGAAGTGATCCTCAGATCATCTGCGAGTCTGGTACGGCGTCCCACCATTGAGAATGAAACCCTGCGACAACTTGTAGATCGACTTATTGTCCGCATCAAGGGTGTCATCAAAGCCAAAGAAAGCAAGTATATCATGCTCCACGCACCCAAAACGCAGGTGGATGCAATGGTCGATCTCCTGCCAGGTGCGGAGAAACCAACCATTCTTCCTCTGGCTGGATCCGATGATCTGGTAGCCATCCATGCAGTGAGTACAGAGACGGTCTTCTGGGAAACCATGGAATCGTTAAAGCAGCTTGGGGGCAGCTCAATACTGGTTCTTCCCATAGAAAAAATGATGGAGTAGCTATGATCAACTGGCAAACACTTCAAGAGTCTCAACGAGAGAATTTACTTCAACGACCAGTTCTCGCAGATAGTAAGGAATTGCAGGGTGCTGTCGAAAAAATATTGGGGGCTGTCAAGGAAACAGGAGATGATGCGTTGCGGGTATTAACTGCTCGCTTCGATGGTGTAGATCTGGAAGATTTCAAGGTCTCAGAAAAGGAAGTGGAACAAGCGATTGCCAGTCTGGAACCATCCATGTGCGCTGCGATCGATAAAGCCTATGAAATGATCAAAGCCTTTCACATAACCCAGCTCCGGGATGATATTGAGGTTGAAACCGCAACAGGAGTGAGCTGCACACTAAGGATCAGACCCCTTCAGTCTGTGGGTCTTTATGTCCCGGGTGGCAGTACACCGCTCATCTCAACAGCCCTCATGCTTGGCATCCCGGCTCAATTGGCTGGATGTCCCACCTCGATAATTGTGAGTCCTCCGGGACAAGATGGTCGAATGGCGCCGGAAATTATCTATGCGGCATCAAAGTGTGGCATAGACTCCCTATACAAACTAGGCGGCGCCCAGGCTATCGCAGCCCTGGCTTTTGGTACTGAATCAGTCCCCAGAGTTGATAAAATATTTGGTCCTGGCAACCGCTATGTCACCGAAGCAAAAAGACAGGTCAGTCTGATCCAGGGTCAGGTTGGAATTGATATGGCTGCTGGACCTTCTGAGGTTCTTGTTATTGCCGATAAGTCAGCAGAGGCCCGTTTTGTGGCGGCTGATCTCCTCAGCCAGGCTGAGCATGGACCCGATTCTCAGGTTCTTCTTGTCTCAGATGACAGCGCTCTGATCCAGAATGTTGAGACAGCCATCCAGGATCAACTGAAAGCATTGAGTCGCTGGAAAATCGCCAGAGAATCCTTAAGACACGCTCGTTTTATTCTGGTGAAAGATGTTGAACAGGCACTTGAGATAAGCAACCTCTATGCACCGGAGCACTTGATCGTGAATGTCCTTGATCCTGAAAAAACCCTGGATGGAATCATCCATGCGGGATCAATATTTTTGGGTCCCTGGACTCCTGAAAGCGCAGGGGATTATGCTTCCGGTACCAACCATGTCCTCCCCACGTATGGTTATGCCCGATTCACCGATGCCCTCTCTTTGAAGGACTTCCAGAAACGATCCACAGTCCAGAGACTTACCAGGGCTGGCCTTGAATCGCTGGGTGACACGATTATCATTCTGGCCAGTGGAGAAGGCCTTGATGCACACGCCAATTCAGTATCTATTCGACTGGAGGACAGACCATGACCGCCTGGCTCGAAAGGCTAACGCCCAAAAATATCAGGAAGCTCGTTCCATATGCTTCCGCCAGGAGGGAAGCAACTCGAGGGGAAGTTTGGCTTAACGCCAATGAGAATCCATTTAGTAGAAGCTCTGGAGATTTTCCCACAGCCCTCAATCGCTATCCTGAATTCCAACCCGCAGCGCTTCTTAAGGCATATTCCAGCTATGCAGGAGTGAATCAGGATCAACTTTTGGTAACCCGCGGTATTGATGAAGGACTTGATTTGCTCGTTCGCAGTTTTTGTACAGGGGGAGCAGACCAGATTGTATTCACACCACCAACTTACGGGATGTATCGCATCACTGCTGAGACTCAGGGTGTCCATTGCATGCCCACCCCCCTGCTGGACAACTGGAAACTTGATCTACCCCAGGTCATTGTCGAGGCTGGTGATAGTAAATTGGTCTTTCTGTGTTCACCAAACAACCCAACTGGGAATCTGATCAAGAAATCGAATGTGATCAAGATCCTGGAAGCGACACGGAATCAAGCCCTGGTGGTCCTGGATGAGGCTTATATAGAATTCGTTCCAGAATCAAGTTATGTGAATTTATTGCATGATTTCCCCAATCTTGTGGTGTTGCGGACCCTTTCCAAGGCTTTTGGACTGGCAGGATTGCGTTGCGGCTTTATCCTGGCTTCACCTGAAATAATAGCAGTTTTAAAAAAAGTGACACCTCCATACCCCATACCCGTGCCGGTTGCAGATTTGGCTGTCTCAGCCCTGTCAGAAGGCGGTATAAAGAGAATGAGACAGGAAGTCGATCTCATTATAGCATTGAGGGAAGATCTGATGGATAAACTCAAAACTTTTTCGTTTGTCCAGACAATTTATCCAGGGGTCGCAAATTTTGTGTTGCTCAAGGTGAAAGATGCGGTAGATCTCATGCGATCCATGTTAGCGAAGGGCGTCGTTATCCGCAATCAGAGCAAACAGGTCCTGCTGGATAATTGTGTACGCCTAAGTATTGGAACGTCTGAGGAGATCAAGTCACTTTTAAAAGCATTTAAGGATTACGAGGTGGAGAGATGAGTGCCAGACCCACCTTATTCATTGATAGGGATGGTACCCTGATCCGCGAACCAGTCACAGATTTTCAAGTAGATTCGCTTGAAAAACTGGAGCTTGAACCAAAGGTGATCCCCGCCCTGCTCAAATTGCAGCAGGCAGGCTACACCCTGATCATGATATCCAATCAAGATGGCCGTGGAACAGCGTCATTTCCAGAAGCAACCTTCCTGGCCCCTCAAAACAAACTCATGGAGATATTCACCTCTCAAGGAATCCAGTTTGAAGCCACGTTGTTTTGCCCTCATTTTGAATCAGATGCCTGTTCCTGCAGGAAACCAAAATTAGGCTTGGTACAACCCCTGTTAAAAGCTGGTCAGGTTGACTTTCAGGACTCCTGGGTCATTGGCGATCGACAAAGTGATGCTGATCTGGCAGCCAACATGGGTATTGAAAGCATTTTATATGATCCAAGTAATATGGGCTGGGAATCAATTGTTGAGCGACTCACCCAGTCAAACCGGGTAGCATCCATCGACAGGTCGACTTCAGAAACGCAGATCATGGTTGAGGTCGATCTGGACAGTCCAAAGAAATCCGAGATTTCAACGGGTATCGACTTTTTTGATCACATGTTGGATCAAATAGCCGTACACGCTGGCTTCTATCTGAAATGTCGAGTAGACGGCGATCTGGAGATCGATGATCACCACAGTGTTGAGGACACAGCCCTGGCCCTGGGAGAAGCATTATCTAAGGCTCTGGGGCGCAAGCAGGGAATTGGCCGCTTTGGGTTTGCCCTGCCCATGGATGAGTGTCGGGCGGAATGCCTGCTGGACATATCAGGACGTCCTCATCTGGAGTTTCAGGCGAACTTCAGTACTGAGCGCGTTGGTGAAATGAGTACCCAGATGGTTCAGCATTTTTTCAGGTCCTTATCCATGAGCATGGGCGTGACCCTCCACCTTTCTACGACGGGAGGAAACAGTCATCACCAGGTTGAATCCCTGTTTAAAGTTTTTGGCAGAGCGCTGGGACAGGCCATCAAAAAATCGGGAGATTCCATCCCGAGTTCCAAGGGGGTTTTGTGAATGTCATCATAGATACGGCATGTGCCAATCTCACATCACTAAAATATGCTGTAGATCGATTGACTGATGATGTGCTTGTTAGCGATGATCCGGTGGTCATCAACTCCGCGGAGCGTGTTTTTCTGCCTGGTGTGGGTAGTGCGCAGTATGCCATGACCATTTTGGAGGAAAAAAGGCTTATACCCGTGATTCAGAATTTAAGCCAGCCTGTTTTAGGAATATGTCTGGGTATGCAGATGCTCACAGCAAGCTCGTCAGAGGGGGAAATAGCCTGTTTGGATGTGATCCCGGGACAGGTTAAGGGTCTAGACTCTGATGGCCTACGATTGCCCCACATGGGCTGGAACACTCTCACTGATATTGCCGATCATGCTCTTTTTCACGGAATCGATGAGGACATGTACTTTTATTTTGTTCATAGTTACGCAGTCGGACCCTCTGGATCATCAGCTGCATTGTGTGAATATGGCAATCTATTTTCTGCATCTATCGCCTCAAATAATTTCATGGGTGTTCAATTTCATCCGGAACGCTCCAGTGCCGCTGGTTCACAACTCCTGAAAAACTTTCTGGAGATTCGATCATGATCATTCCAGCCATCGATATAATAGCTGGTAAAACCGTTCGCCTGTTTAAGGGAGATTACGGACAGGTCACCTACTATGATCAAACACCACAGGAGTTGGTTGAGCTTTATTCGAATAGTGGTGCAGCCCTGATTCATATCGTTGATCTCCAGGGAGCCAGAGATATTCATAAACGGCAACTCTCATTTATACGGGAGCTATGCGCTTCAACCGAGGTCACCATTCAAACGGGTGGTGGCATTCGCTCAGAAGAGGATGTGGTTGAATTACTTGAAGCAGGTGCAGGTCGCGTTGTCATCGGAAGTCTGGCAATAGGGCAACCAGAAAAGGTTAAGGGATGGATCCAAAAATTTGGTCCTGACAAGATCGTCCTCGCGCTGGATGTGGCCCTGGGTGAGCATGGCCAGAAATGGCTACCGACCCAGGCCTGGCAGGAGGGGGGGCAGGCGCTCCTGGAAGATGTTCTTGACCAATATCTGGAAGTCAATATTCAACACATTCTGTGTACAGATATCAGCCGGGATGGCACGCTTCAGGGGTCAAACCACCAGCTCTATGCGGAATTGCAGGAAAAATATCCCCAATTGACCTGGCAGGCATCCGGGGGGATCGGAAAGCTTGAGGATGTTTCCCACGTTGCCCGCACAGGAGTCGCTGGGATTATTGTTGGCAAAGCCCTGTTGGATAAAAAATTTTCGCTAAAGGAGGCTCAGTCATGCTGGCACGCCGCATAATACCCTGTCTCGATGTCCGCGATGGAAAAGTGGTCAAAGGGGTCCGTTTTCGGGATCATGAGATTGTTGGAGATATTGTCCCGCTTGCCGAATTCTACTCTCAAATGGGAGCTGATGAGCTGGTGTTTTATGATATTACTGCCAGCAGTGATGGTCGCAGTGTTGATCGAAGCTGGATAGAACGTGTTGCCCGGGTCATAGACATTCCTTTTTGTGTGGCAGGCGGGATATCGTCATTGGATATGGCCGCTGAAGTTCTGGAAATGGGGGCGGATAAAATCAGTATTAATTCACCTGCCTTGAATGATCCCAGTCTTATCATAGATCTAAATGAACGCTTTGGTCAGCAATGTGTGGTGGTCGGGATTGATAGTTATCAGGATGAGACCACAGGCGAATACCAGGTCTATCAATATACGGGTGATGTGGAACGTACTCAGCTGACCCCCTGGAAAACCCTGGATTGGATCGAAGAGGTCCAACAGTTGGGAGCAGGTGAAATTGTCTTGAACTGTATGAATCAGGATGGAGTACGGCAGGGTTATGACACGATTCAATTAACACTGGCTCGATTGAGTTGTGATATCCCTCTGATTGCTTCTGGTGGTGCCGGAACAAAAGAACATTTCAAGGAAGTTTTTGAGCGAAGTGGTGTGGATGGAGCTCTGGCCGCCAGTGTGTTTCATAAGCGTGTACTGGATATTAAGGAATTAAAAAAATATTTATCAGAATCAGGTGTGGAGGTACGTCAATGAAGGTTTCTCGAGAAAATCTCGATCAATTAGCCTGGGAAAAACAGGAGGGTCTCATTCCAGCCATCGTGCAGGATGCCATCACCGGCGTTTTGCTGATGCAGGCCTATATGAATCAGGAGGCTCTGCTTCAGACGCTTGAAACTGGCAAGGTCACCTTTTTCAGCCGGCGTCGTCAGAGGCTCTGGGAAAAAGGTGAAACCTCCGGGAACACGCTGAACTGCCAGGAGATTGTGTCCGATTGTGATGGGGATAGCCTCATGGTACTGGCAACCCCTACTGGTCCCGTTTGTCATACGGGTGCTGCCACCTGCTGGGAAGAAGGACCGCAACCGGGACTCTCGTTTCTATCAGAGCTGGAGGGGGTTATTGCCTTTCGCCAGGTCGCTCCGTCTGAATCCTCTTATACAGCAAAATTGCTCAAACGAGGTCCTAAATACATCGCCCAAAAGGTAGGTGAAGAGGCAGTTGAAACGGCGTTGGCTGCGATAGCTGGTGATGATGAAGAGTTTTTGAATGAAAGTGCAGATTTGATGTATCACCTCCTGGTACTGCTCAATTCCAGGGATCTCAGACTAAACGATGTTGTCAGCGTTTTGAAGGCGAGACATGACTGACGCAAATACCTGATCCTGACTAAATAAGGAAGTATACGATTATGTGTGGTATAGTATGTGTTTTTGATTTGCAGGCGGATGCAAAAAAATTGCGTCCAAAAATTTTAAAAATGTCCAGGAAAGTGCGGCATCGTGGACCCGATTGGTCCGGTATCTACTGTGGAGATCATGCGATCATGAGTCACGAGCGTTTGGCTATTGTGGATCCAATCTCCGGAGGACAACCCCTCTATAATGAGGACAAGTCGATGGTGCTGGCAGTAAATGGTGAAATCTATAATCATGAAGAATTGAGGGAGCAATTTCAGGATTATCCCTTTCAAACCCATTCTGATTGTGAAGTCATTCTAGCCCTGTATGAAAAGAAAGGTGTGGACTTTCTCGACGACCTGAACGGGATCTTCGCCTTTGCCTTGCATGATTCTGTGAGAAACACCTATCTCATTGCCCGTGATCACATGGGAATTATTCCTCTTTATATGGGTTGGGACGAATCAGGCAATTTTTATGTAGCTTCAGAATTGAAATCCCTGGAGGGTGTTTGCAAGCGTATCGAAGTTTTTCCTCCGGGACACTATTATTCCTCCAGTGAGGGTGAAATAAGCAGTTGGTACCAACGCGAGTGGTCATCATACAATACGGTTCAAAATGAAGAAAGTAGCATTTCTGAATTGAGGGTTGCTCTGGAAGCATCGGTTCACAGGCAATTGATGTCTGATGTCCCTTATGGTGTGCTGCTTTCAGGGGGTCTGGATTCTTCCATTGTGTCTGCTGTCGCCAAAAAATATTCAGAATTCAGGGTGGAAGAGCATGACCAGAAAAAAGCCTGGTGGCCCCGGTTACACTCCTTCGCCGTTGGTTTAAAGGGGTCTCCTGACCTGGCAGCTGCTCAAAAGGTGGCGGACCATATTGATACGGTACACCATGAGATCCTGTTCACCATTCAAGAGGGGCTGGATGCTCTCCATGATGTTATCTACCATTTAGAGACTTATGATGTAACCACGGTAAGAGCATCAACTCCCATGTATCTCCTGGCGCGGGCCATCAAAGCCATGGGGATCAAAATGGTTCTGTCCGGGGAAGGTGCTGATGAAATTTTTGGTGGCTATCTCTATTTTCACAAGGCTCCGTCCCCGGAAGCCTTTCATGAGGAAACGGTTCGCAAGCTCAACAAGCTCCACCTCTATGATTGTCTCAGAGCGAATAAATCCCTGGCAGCCTGGGGTATCGAAGGTCGCGTACCATTTCTGGACAAAGAATTCATGGATGTGGCCATGCGTCTGAACCCAGAGGATAAAATGATCAATGGAGAGCGTATGGAAAAATGGATTCTGCGCAAAGCCTTCGAGGACTATTTGCCAGAGAGTGTGGTTTGGCGTCAAAAGGAGCAATTCTCAGATGGGGTCGGCTACAGCTGGATTGATAGCTTGAAAGCGCTGGTTGAGAAAGAAGTTAGCGATCAGCAGATGGCAAAAGCTCAGTTTAAATTTCCGATCAATACACCACAGAATAAAGAAGAATATTACTATCGGCGTATCTTCGCGGAGCATTTTCCCTCCGATTCAGCAGCTCAATGCGTGCCTTCGGTACCTTCTGTGGCTTGCAGTACACCTGAGGCCCTGGCCTGGGATGCATCCTTTCAGAATTTGAATGATCCTTCAGGTAGAGCTGTGAAGGCGGTCCACGATGAGGCATACGACTAGCCCACATATTTCACAAGGCAGCACAATCTGGCTTGTTATTTTGACTTCTGACTGCGTTGTTCGGAATAAATCCGTCCTCAGCGGTCATACAGACCGCTTGCGGATGATTTATCCTCTGGCCTTGTCAGAAATCAAAATTCCAGCGTCAGAACTACCTTGGGTACAAAGTGTATTTTTCAATATTTTGGGTAACCTTCACAAACACAGCATGA
>CAZVSF010000022.1:10483-21806 GCA_964630195.1 uncultured Lentisphaeria bacterium | reverse complement strand
GCAGGGTGGTGTGAGAGGACGGATAGGGAACTAATCCCTATCCTCCTACTCGATTTTATAATTTAGTAACTTATTTCAGAGATGTCTTTTTTGGGTTAAAGCGTAAAAGCCAGAATTGAATATAATATGGTACTCCAGGTAGCACCTATGATCCACCCCGCAATCACATCCAGGGGATAGTGTGCACCACAATAAATTCGGGAATACCCTACCAGTAGGGAAAAGGGAATCAGAATCCAGGCTGCCCAGGAAAAGATAAAAGTGAAGGCTAGCGCAAATGCCATTGTGTTTGAGGCATGATTCGATGGGAAAGATTTTTTGCCATGATTCATTGCACCAAGCAATCTGATATCAGCAAACATTTTTCCTGGACGAATGCGCCCCGCATTTTTCTTGATGAGTCTGGAATTTACAGCATCAGCAAGACTTGCGCTTGTGCTGCCTAACAGGATAGCGAGTATTCCTGACTTCCAATCAAGATATATCAATACCAATGCAAAGGTTAAAACTGGGATGATCCAGCGGTAGGGATTGGACAAAGCTATCATGAATTTATCTAATTTATCATGTCCTGACTCAAGCGTGATCAGGTATGTGAGCTTTAGTTCTCCTTGAGATACTGGCAGTTCAGGCATGCCTTAAAAATGAATACTCCCACCTCAATTTGCTACTATTTTATCGCAGCAATGATGCAAGATATGTTATTGAAATCAGTACGATGATATTGGACCTAAAGGTTTGGAGCGAATCACAATGAGAATAATTAGAATGATAATGTTGGCGATGACAGTCATAATTGTATCCTGTATTTCACCAGAGACAACAGATCCTGCGAAACCCGTATTGGGTCAATTGAAAGTTGGATTTGATATTGATGATACGGTCCTCTTCTCGAGAGAGAACTTTCTTGTGGCTCCCCATATGAGCGATGATCCTGACCATGTGGATTATTCATGGATAAATGAGCATGATAGCCTGTATTCCGTTACCATCCCGCCCATGTCGGATCTTATTAAATTTCTTAGAGCCCAGGGACATCAAGTATTTTTCATAACTGCCCGACCAGGCATAAATGGTAAATTTGTAGCCCGACATCTCAGCAATGAATTAGGCTTTCCCGTCATCCTTAATGAGAATTTATTTTTTTCGCACAAGAAGATCGACCCGGTCAGCGGTAATAAATATACTTCAAAGCATGAGGTTATCTCTAAACTGGGTTTGCACATTTTCTATGGTGACTCTGACACTGACATGATCGCTGCAAGTATAGCCGGCGTTCGTGGCGTGCGAGTCGTTAGAGATGCGAGATCGGTAGAATCATACAGCAAGAATTATTTTGGGGATACAAAAGCAGCGCATGGTCCGAAATCACCTTTTTCCATGGAGGATTATCAGAGATTTATTGCTGCAGGAGTCGGACCCTTCGGGGAAACCATTTATCCCATCCATTTTGAGTCCATCGAGACGGGGGAATAGGTCTATAAGGGCACGATCTCGATACTTAAGACTCTGAAAAGATTCTTCTCCCCGTTCATGTTGGTGACCGGAAGTGATTCCTGATTCAGCTTGAGAGTATTCACACCCGCATTAAACTGAGCTTTTAACCAGGAGGTAGTGGACAGATTCTCCCATGACCCTGTATGGGGAAAACTGACCATTTGTTCAAGCCACCAATCATTGATGACCAATTTTGCCAACCCACATGTATTCCCTGTGTTTATGGGCCCAGACCCATTGCTATATATAAATCTGACTAGATAATTTCCCGCTGAGGGCACCGAAAAATTCATATCGATATAGGTATTATCCTTGCCCAATTCTATATAATAAGGCTCCTGGGAGCTTAGCATCAAAGTTGCTGAAGGACCCAGGTAATGAGGTTTGGTTGGCAGACTCATCTGTCCTGTTGAATCAATAGAGCGCAAAGAGAAGAAACCATTCAGGGAGTCTGAAATCACCACGGTCTGTTGGTTAAGCGTGTCAATAATTTGTCCGTTAAGCTCAAGGATGGTCAAAGCCGACTCAGATGCCCAGGCCAGGCTATCGTTGGACCAAATAATTTCCGGCGAATCCGGTAAAACATTGTTTGCCACAACGATATTGCCAGTTGGAGCATTTTTATTCTCATTTAATTCAACCACAATATCCAGGCTGCCACCTTCAAGGGGGATGGGTTGCCCGATCTTATGTTGCTCTCCATTTATCAGAATAGATGTAATGGCATCTCCGGACCCCTTTAAAAGAATTGAAATGTCTGTGTTATGCAGACGAAGGTCTGAGATGGAAAACTGACCCCAATCGAAGGGGTTGTTTGGCTCCAGCAGCAAATTGAATCCATTCTGATCAAAATCATAATTAATGCTAATACCAAAAAGCCCCTTATAAATAGCCCCCAGCCAGCCAGCAACACTCCATAGCTGTCGGTCAGAGTTGATCTGTGTTGCATCTGGACGTCCACTGCTATAATGGAAATTTTCACGGTGAGATAGGAATAAGGCTGCAGACCTGATCAAACTATTAAAACCATGGGCAAATGCCTGGCTATTACCAGCTTTTTTGGCGGCAAGAAGTCCGTAGGTCTCCACAAAAGGCCAAATCGCCTTGTTGTGATAAGCGGGAGCATGCGGGAGCTGATTAGATATAACCGGTGTACCAAAAGGTGTTCTTGGATAGGTAGCCACCAATTGTGAATCAACTTCCGCAAATGACTTCATGTATAATATACCCAGAGATTCACCCAGTAGATCTCTATGGTTGGCAGCTTCCCATCCCGGATTTGTCATGACATAGCTGGTGGGTGCATTCAAGGAGGAATCCCAAAAATGGTTGAGGATGTTTTGGTCAAGTCTCTCAATGAGGCGTGGCCATGTACGGATAATCCCTTGATTCTTGTCTTCGAGTGCCAGACCGATCTCCAGGGCGCGTTTAAAAATGATGTTGGTTGAGAGTGCGTGAGAGGCGTGAATGTTGGCCGGCGTCATCCACTCCGGATAAGTTTGCTCTCGCCAATCCTCAAAACTGGTTTCACCCATTAGCATGCCAGAGACTGGATCACGGTTCCAGAGTAGATCTTCCTGCAGGGCGTTGATGATTGGTTTCTTTATTTCGGCAAGCCACTCCTCATCCCCGGTTGCCAGATAAACTTCCCAGGCTGCCAGGGTCCATATGTGACGATCACTGGAAATGGGCCAGGCGCCACCGGTTCCTGTATCCTGGATGATTCTGCCAGATTCACTCAGCTTTGCCCTTAGACTGGTTTTGACCGTTTCAGGAAATAAATAAGCCAGTGATAGTTGAGCTGCATAAGAGACGTCGCGGGTCCAGACCCCTTGCCACTCTTTGCCAGCAGAAAAAGCGCCATCACTGCGGATGTTCAGAAGCGCTTCCTCCAGGGCGAGGTTTGTCAGCGCCTCCAGGAGGGGGGCTTCGGGACTCGAAAATTTGGGCAGGTTGGAAATATCCTGACTGAGATCCCATTGCCGAGATTGATCATCAAGAGGACTTGGCGCAAACTTGAGTGTGAGGTCATAAATAGAATCCTGATCCGCATCTTCAAAGCGTAGACCCTGTGGGGCGTGATCCTTGTCCCAAATC
Source organism: uncultured Lentisphaeria bacterium (assembly GCA_964630195.1). Taxonomy (GTDB): domain Bacteria; phylum Fidelibacterota; class UBA8477; order UBA8477; family JABMPR01; genus JABMPR01. Next base: position 18,212 of record CAZVSF010000022.1, on the reverse strand, counting down.
CATTCGAGGGGACTTACTCCCCCTGCAATGTATAGTCCCTCAAAGGTGTTTTCATAGATGGTGTCGTTAGTTGATGTGACAAAATAGGAGGTTGATTCAAAGGCATCTAAAATGGGTCGCATATCGACTCGAAAATGAACATTCACAGGCCAACTTATGTTAACATAACCAGCAGGCGGGGGAGGCGTCTGTGATCCAAATTTCAATAGAGGTGCGTAGAATTCTGTAACACCTTCTGGTATGACGAGATAGTGATCCTTGCCAAAGCCAGCCTCATTATCGCTACCATTCAAACTGAGTTTAAACAAGATGGGCTGTGGAATTGAGGTGTCAATATCCATGGGGTAATTGGAGATCATCTGTGTTGGGCTGAGCACCTCAGCCTGATAATCACCTTCCTGGACAAAGTTGGACCCAATGACAAATTTTGTGTCCCGTCGGTCGCAGGAGACAATGAGACTGGTGAACAGAGAAATAAGCAAAATAGTTTTGAACTTCATGGCGGCTTTCCTTTTACTGCATCTAAACTAACCAATACAGATGGGATGGCTATTTTCTTTGTTAGCACTTGATCTAAAATCAAAATTTCATTTGAAGAGAAAGCAGTTATTGAAATCGCAAAAACAAACTATATATTACATACCGACCAGTCGGTATGTTGAATCATTTTGCTTATTGAGCGTTGTATTCTATTTTCAGTCACCCCGATTTTTGCTGATGAATAGAATCCACGGTGTGAATGGATTAATTGAGAAGGAGCCCAGGATGAAGATTGTTGTTTGTGTCAAGCAGGTGCCTGATACTGAAACAAAAGTAGTCATTGGTGGTGATGGATTGTCAATCGACCCCACTGATGTTAAATATGTAATGAATCCCTATGATGAATTTGCCGTTGAGGAAGCACTCAAGCTTAAAGAAGCAGCGGGTGAAGGAGAAGTCATTGTTCTCACACTTGGCAGTGAAGAAGCACAGCCAGTGATGCGTACAGCCATGGCCATGGGTGCTGATAGTGGTATCCTTCTGAAGGCTGATAATTCAGCGCTTGCAGATGGTTTAAGCATTGCAAGGGCACTCGCCGAAGAAATTAAAACCTTAAGTCCAGATCTCATTCTTACCGGGAAAATTGCCATTGATGGCTATGGGCATCAGGTTGCCAGTATGCTGGGAGAATTACTCGATATGCCCGTTTTGCCAACGGCCAAATCCCTTGATATTGCTGATGGAATGGCAACGATTAAAAGAGATATAGAAGGGGGTAAGGAAACCGTTCAGACAAATATACCCTGCGTCGTCACTGCTGAAAAAGGGTTGAATGAACCGAGATATCCCGCTTTAAAGGGTATTATGCAGGCCAAACGGAAACCCCTCGAGATAAAAGAAGTGACCCTGGATACCGGGAGTATCGAGATATTGGAAATGATCTACCCTGCAAAAAAACCAGATGGTCGTATTGTGGGTGAAGGTCCAGAGGCTGCTGCTGAATTGGTCAAACTGCTTCGTGATGAAGCTCAGGTCATTTAGGAGGTCATCATGAGTGATATTCTAGTTTTTGCAGAACAACGAGATGGACAATTAAAATCTTACGCCCTGGAGGCAATCTCTGAGGGTCGACGCCTTGCTGATTCGGCGGGAGGTAGCCTTTCAGTGTGTCTGATCGGGGAGGGAATATCAGGTCTGAGCGGGGAAGCTAAGCGCTTTGGTGCTGACAAGATAATACTTGCTGACGATCCAGCCCTGGGCGTCTACAGCCCCATTGCTTATGCGAAATTATTACAGGATGCATTAACAGGTAGCGCTGCAGAAGTTGTCTTACTCAGCTCTTCAGCCATGGGTCGCGAGGTAGCTGCAATCCTGGCCGCCAAGGCCAATGCAAGCCTGCTGAGTGATGTGGTAGAAACCACATGGGACTCAGATCACCTTGTCGTAAAAAGACCCGTATATGCCGGTAAGGCTTTTCTGCGGGTTGCTGTAAAAAAAGCACCTGTTCTCGTGACATTGAGACCAAATGTTTTTCCTGCCTCCGAAAAGGAGGGTGCGGGATCTGTTGAAAATCTGGCTGTGAGTCTTGGTGATTCTGATACCCGCGTGAAGATTACGGCCACAGAAATGAAGGCCAGCACCAGGCCAGAGCTGACTGAAGCCAGCATCATCGTTTCAGGTGGTAGAGGAATGGGGGGACCTGAGAACTATCACGTCATTGAAACCTTGGCTGACACTCTGGGGGCTGCGGTAGGTGCGTCCCGCGCAGCAGTTGATGCCGGCTGGCGTCCCCATGCTGATCAGGTCGGACAGACCGGTAAAACAGTTTCGCCTAATCTGTATATTGCCTGTGGAATTTCTGGTGCCATCCAGCATCTGGCTGGTATGAATTCCTCAAAATGCATCGTAGCCATTAACACTGATCCTGAAGCGCCCATCTTTAAGGTTGCCAATTACGGGATCGTTGCTGATCTGTTTGATGTGGTTCCTGCGCTTGATGCAGCCGTCAAGGAATTGTTGGCTTAGATCTTTTCGCATTCTTGAATAGAAAAGGGGCTGGCATTTTGCTGGTCCCTTTTACTTTGTGGCCGTTGATCGCTAATAGGAATGAGGATATATGTTAGAGCCCTGCGGAATATTGTTTGATCTTGATGGCACTCTGGTCGATACATCCAGAGATATTACAGCAAATCTGAATAGAGCTTTTGACTCCATGGGTTATGAGCAATTACCCCATGAAGTTGTCCTTTCCCATGTGGGCAAGGGGGCTCATTACCTGGTCCAGCAATGTCTGCAGATAGAGCTTCCAGGGATACAAGTAGATGAGCAATTGGTAACCGCTATCTGGGAGAAATTCCGTGAGTTCTATCGGCTTCACATCATAGATGAAGCACTCCCATATGAGGGTGTGGAGGAATTTCTGGAGAAGGAAATACGTCCCATGGGTGTGATCTCCAATAAACCGGAAGAAATGGTGATCGCAGTTCTCAGGGAACTGAAATTGTTAAAGTATTTTAAATTTGCCTGGGGTAGGGATACCCTGCCGGTTGCCAAGCCAGATCCTGAAGTAATTCGATACGGTGTTCACGAACTGGGTATTGAAAATGCCCGCGAAGTTTGCATGCTTGGAGACAATGTCGTCGACACCATCGCAGCCAGAGGGGCCGGGGCCATCGCTGTGGCGATGTCATACGGATTCTCTTCGGTTGCAGAACTTGAGGTTGAACATCCTGACTACCTCTTTCACAGTTTTGTGGAATTTTCCAACAATATCCTGCCAGCTTCATAGTCTGTCTGGATAAAAATCGTTAGAGAAAATCTACATTTAAAGTGGCATAAATCATTGTTCCACACCAAACACAATGCATCTTAAAAAGATGCGAAATAAATCTAAATTCAGGCTAATTATGACCCCCAGACTCCTTATAACAAATTTAATGATGCTTACTGTAGCAATTGGGGCCATGCCCGCCAAGCCAGGAGTCATTCCTTCTGCCAGGGTCAAGCAGCAGTTGGAAATTATGTCCGAATCCTATACTCAAGGTGGCTTAGCAGCCAAGATGCAGCGTATAAAAGCTGCAAACATTCAAGCCGCGGAAAATGGTATGCGCGACCTTCGTGAAGATGTTTACATGAGCTTCCCGGTTATTTTGGGGTCATATAATGATTCTGACGATGATACAAATGTTGTCCATCAGCTTCAACAGGAACTATTTGATGGACCCTGGCCCACCATCACCATGGCAGAACATTACGAACAAATGTCCTATGGGCAATTTCATCTCTCTGGTACAGCGTATGGTTGGTATGAATTAAGTGAGACTGGCTTCCATTATGGTGGTGTGGATAATGGTTATGATGGTGGAGTGGGTGATTTTTTAACTGAATCACTTGATCTGGCTGACATGGAGATAGATTTCTCACAATACGACAATGATGGTGATGATGGAATTCCCAACTCCGGGGATGACGATGGCAAAGTTGACGCAGTCTTTTTTGTTCATTCAGGAAGAGGTGGTGAAGGGGGTGGTCCCTATATCTGGTCGCATCGCTGGTATTATTCAGCAGCTTCTGGAACCGGGTCAGCTTATCTTACCAACGATACCGGTTTTTCGGGTCAACCAATTCGGATCAATGACTATATCATCCAGCCAGCTATGAGTGCCAGTCAAACAGCTAATCTCATCGAAATTGGCGTTTTTTCTCATGAGTTCGGACATGCCCTGGGTCTTCCTGATCTTTATGATACCGACTATAGCTCGGATGGTGTCGGGAGCTGGTGTCTGATGGCCAGTGGTTCGTGGAGCACCCCGAGTAGTCCCGTACACATGTCAGCCTGGTGCAAGGAGATGTTGGGATGGACTATCCCTGTCATGCCAGACCAGAATATCGAAAATTTCGAATTCCCAAATGCAGAGGAAAACGGGTTTGTCCTAAAGTTATGGACCGGGGGCGAGGTAGAGCCCTATGTCGGCAGTTATAGTCACGGTCAGGATGTTGGTCGGGAATACTATCTTATTGAGAATAGACAAAGACTGGGCTCCGAGCAGAGTTTGCCTGGAACAGGACTTGTCATCTGGCATATAGATAACTCCAGATCTACAAACAGTAATGAGAACCATAGGATGGTCGATGTAAAGGCTGCCGATGGTCATTTTAATGGCTCCAACAGCGGTGATAGTTGGCCAGGATCTACCAACAATCGAAATTTTGATTTTAACACCACACCCTCATCCATTGGTTGGGCAGGTGTGAATACAGAGATAGCTGTCCTGAATATTTCAGACTCCGACACTACGATGTGGGCAGATATTGAAGTTCATGAATCAAATCCACATTTAGGTATCGTTGATATGCTGGTTTCTGATTTTAATGGTGATAATATTTTTGCACCAAGTGAAAATGTATTGATCTGGCTTATCTTGGAGAATTCGGGGGGACCCGCCAGCAATATTAGCGCAACCTTATCTGTGGATGGGGGCGCAGTAGAACTGATCGATAGTGTCGTCACATTTGACCCCATGGATTTTCAGGCAACCAGCACTTCAAATCAGGCATTTGAGTTCAATATCAGTGACACGCTTTCACCACAATCAGTCAGTTTTATGGTAAGCATTGATTCGGATGAATCGACAGGAACAGATATTGAACAATTTGAACTCTTGCTGGGCTTACCTCAAATTGCAGTAATTGACGATGATGGTGCCTTGTCCGGAAGCTCAAATTACCAGTCCTATTTTACTGATGCCCTGGAGGCTTCAGAGCTTGTTCATATTGTGTGGGATTTGGGAGAGCGAGAACTGCCAGATCTGGACTGGTTAGACGATTTCCCATCCGTTATATGGTTCAGTGGGGACAATGCCTTGCCCCTGGATGCCAATCGTGTACAACTCATCAGCGACTACCTCGATGGAGGTGGCAATATTATCATGACTGGCCAGAACATGGCAGCCGGTGACATGACAGTGAACAACTTCCTGAATGACTATTTTTTGCTTGAACTTGCCAGCAGTGATATAAATACCACATATGTATATGGCGACCCAGACCATGAATTCTTTGATATTAATGATCGCTTCTCGATTTCTAATTCAGGAGGCGCCGCCAATCAGACCACTGTTGATTCCTATACGATCCTTGATGGAGGATCCTCCATTTTCATGTATCCACTTCTGGGGGGATCTTCTGCAGGAGCAACCATAAAAAATCAGACCTATTCAGCAGTTATGCTTGGTTTTGGGTTGGAGGCATTGACTCAATTCGGAAGTGCTGACGACTTCTCCAGAGGCGAGGTGATCAATCGATTGCTGCAGTGGATGAAGACCCCGACTACCTCAATACATGAAAATTCATTAGCAGTTCCGGGTACATTGGGAATTACTGCGAGTTATCCAAATCCATTTAATCCCTCGATTCAGTTTGATATCAAGATGTCGAATGGCGAAATGGGCATATTGGAGATTTTGGATATCAGAGGAGGGCTTGTCGAAAGCATGCAATTCAGTCAATCAGCTACATACAGGTGGGAGCCGTCAGAAATTTTGGCAGGAGGCGTCTATTTTGCCAGATTTCAGGTCAATGGTAAATTAGTTGGACCACTTGAGAAGATCACCTATCTGAAATAATCGCGAGCAACTCGGTTTGCTGGAAAATCTTTCCAATTGGCGGAGGTTAGCATCGTCATTGTCCCTGGCCTAATTATATTCCCCGAATGAATCAGGATATCGCCTAAAGTGTTCAAGAAATTTATGGCCTGGCAGTACGTCGGAGCACTGGCCATTGTATTTGCTGCTTTTCTCTGGTCCCTTGATGCTCTCTTGCGACAATCCCTGTATAGTTTGCCCAGTATGGTCATCGTTTTTTCGGAACATGCTCTGGGATTATTGGTTACCCTGCCCTGGCTCATCAAATTTTGGCCAAAAATTAAAAATTTAAGCCGCAAGACCTGGATGTCGATTTTCTGGATCGCCCTCTTTGGCGGATTGCTGGGAACACTGGCTTATACCCGAGCGCTCAGCTACATAAACTATATACACTTTTCAGTTGTAGTTCTCCTGCAAAAGCTTCAACCCATCTTTGCCATCATTCTGGCGCGTGTTATTCTAAAGGAGCGTTTTAAGGGCAAGTTCTATCTGTGGGCGGCTGTGGCATTGCTGGGGAGCTATTTCGTGGCATTCCCCAAAATTCTTCCCCAATGGCAGGATGGTGGCAAAAATGTCATCGCCGGGTTGCTGGCTGTAGGAGCTGCCTTTGCCTGGGGTTCCTCCACAGTCATGGGGAAATATAGCCTGCGTGAGCTGGACTCTCGAATTGTAACTCCCCTGCGACTGGGATTAACTGCGGTCTTAAGTGGGCTATTCATCATTTTATTTATGGATTCTGGAGATATTCCACAATTGAATTCGGAGCAATTATTCTTCCTGATCGCCATCGTTCTGTCCTCTGGTACCGTGGCATTGTCCATCTATTACTTTGGTTTAAAGAAGGTGGAGGCCAGTCAGTCGACCCTCCTGGAAATGTTCTGGCCCATATCTGCTGTTACGATTGATTGGGTATTTTTTGACCATGCACTGACCTGGAGTCAAATTCTTGGTGCTATACTCATGCTCACAGCGATTTATCGTGTAACCAGACGACACGATGATCTGCTCGAAATCCCAGTTTAGACAGTTTTATCGATTTAGCGCTAACCCTCTAGCGATTGATGGCGCTGAATGCGGCCAAGAACCATGTATTCTACGTCCTCGGCAATATTGGTACAGTGATCAGCCACACGCTCCAGATAGCGGGAAACAGCCATGATTTCCATCCAATTCCCTACATGCTGAGGATCAGCCTTAATTTTTTCGCCAACCTCTTGATACATGGAGAGGTGGAGGTTATCGACAGTATCATCCTGAAGCAATACAGAATTCGCTTTTTGATCATCCAGATCCACAAGTGCATCAAGCGTGTCTTTAAGCATCTTCTGGACCAGTTCTGACATTTTGGGTATTTGGGAAGGAATTGTCAGTTGATCCTTCACTGCCAGAGAAGCTGCCCTCGATGCAATATTGCTAGCCAGATCGCCGATACGTTCCAGATCATTATTGAGTTTTAAAAATGAGACGAGATACCGTAGATCCACAGCCACAGGTTGGTAAAGTGCAAAAATTTTCAGGATATCTTCTTCTATTTCAACTTCAAGTTCATCGATTATGTGGTCCCCGCTGAGGATATCATCGGCCAGATCCTTGTCTCTTGTCATCAG
>CAZVSF010000022.1:0-10383 GCA_964630195.1 uncultured Lentisphaeria bacterium | reverse complement strand
GGCTCATCCATGAGCAAAACTTTTGGTTCTACAGCCAGAGCCCTGGCGATACATAGACGCTGTTGTTGACCACCTGATAAACCCATGGCACTCTCTGTCAATCTGTCTTTCACCTCATCCCATAGAGCCGCTCCCCGTAGACTTTTCTCCACCAGTGATTCCAGAACAGATTTATCGGATATCCCATGAATCGTGGGGCCATAGATCACATTATCATAAATTGATTTTGGGAAGGGATTGGATTTTTGAAAGACCATACCCACATCGCGACGGAGTTTTACTACATCAGTATCACGGTGATATAGGTCTTTTCCATCCATGCTTATTGTACCTGTATGGCGCGTACCTGGAATAATGTCATTCATACGATTGAACATTCGTAGAAAGGTTGATTTTCCGCAACCTGAAGGACCAATTAATGCTGTCACCTGTCGATCAGGGATGGTCATATTAATATCAAAAAGTGCCTGAGAATCACCGTAGTAAAAATTGACTTGCTCAGCGGCCAGTTTCGTATCGTGCCTATCTACCATTTAATTTTCTTTCTAAATTTATTTCGCAATATTATTGCTGTCAGATTGAAAAATACGACAATAATAATAAGTACCAGCGCTGTGCCATATTGCATGGGGAGTACTTTGGTTGTGTCAGGATGCTGAGTGGCCAACACGTAAAGGTGATAGGGGAGCGCCATTACCTGGTCAAAGATGGACTTTGGCAGTCTGGGCAGGAAAAATGCCGCCACCGTCAGCAGAATAGGTGCTGTTTCCCCGGCAGCCCTTCCAATACCCAGTATTGACCCCGTAAACATGCCAGGCAGTGCGAAGGGGAGGACACTCTTATAAACAGTTTGCCATTGGGTTGCTCCCAGCGCCAGACTGGCTTCTCGAAGACCCATGGGGACTGCCTGCAATGCCTCTTCGCTTGATACGATGATTGTGGGTAAGATCATGAATGCCAGTGTCAGACTTCCAGCAAGAATTGAAGCGCCAAATCCGAAGAACAATACAAATAATCCCAGACCAAAAAGTCCAAAGACAATTGAGGGTACACCAGCCAATGTGATGATCGCCAGGCGGATATAGCGATTCAAGCGTCCCTGCAGTGCATATTCAGATAGATAAATTGCCGAACCCATACCAAGGGGGATGGCAAAAATGAGCGCTCCGAATACCAGATAAATGGTGCCAACTATTGCAGGTAAAATACCACCTTCAGCGCCACTTTTTCTGGGCAGTCCGGTAATAAACTCCCAGCTGATGGTTGGAATGCCTTTGATAATGATGTCAAATAACAGATAACCCACCACCACGACGATAAAATAGGTGAGCAGGCGAATCGAGTTAAATGCGAGCTTTTCTTTTTGATTTGCATTCATCGCATCTGGTACTTTCTCAATACTTTTTGCGCGATCAGATTCAAACCGAAGGTCATGAGGAGTAAAAATATCCCCACCCAGAATAGAGCCTGGTAGTGGTGGCTACCAAATGCTACTTCCCCCATTTCTGCGGCAATGGTTGCGGTCATCGTTCTCACTGAACTAAATGGATTTAAGGTCATTTTTGCAGCGTTCCCCGTGACCATCAGCACAGCCATGGTTTCACCAATAACACGACCCATGCCCAACATGATGGCAGCAATAATCCCCGGTAAAGCTGCAGGCACGATCACTCTGAAGATGGTTTGAAGTCGATTGGCCCCCAGTGCCAGCGATGCCTGCCGGTAGGAGATGGGGACGCTTTGAATGGCATCCTCACTAACCGTAATGACCGTTGGAACCGCCATCAATGCCAGTAGTATTGCGCCCGTCAAAGCAGTCAGTCCTGTATTTAGTCCAAACAAATTTTTTATAATAGGGCTGAGCACAACCAACCCAAAGAACCCGATGACCACAGAGGGGATGCCCGCTAAAATTTCAATAAATGGTTTGAGGAAACTCCGTTCACTCTCGCTGCCTATTTCAGCAATATATATGGCACCGAACACCCCAAAGGGAATCATGAGTAATGTCGCCAGTCCCGTTACCAGCAGAGAGCCCGAAATGAGCGGAATGATGCCAAATATTTCTTCTTTGAATGATACTGGGATCCAGCGGGTCCTCCAGAGACTTGCAAAACCAGGATCCCAGATAAATGTAAAAGCTTCCTTACCCAGAAAGACAAAGATCAATAAAACGATCAGGATACTGGTAGAGGCGGACCCTACCAGTATCGTTTTGATTGCTTTATCTTGCCAGGTATTCATAAGCCTGGCTAATTGATCGGCACATACCCGGATTCAAGAACGATTTCCTGTCCAGCATCTGAAAGCACAAAGTCAACAAAGTTTTTTGTCAATCCAGCAGGTTCCCCATTGGTGTAGAAATGAAGCGGGCGAGCTATCCCATAGGTGGCGTCTTGTACCGTAGCAACAGAAGGCACGACCGCTGGTGAATTCTCGTCATTTTTTACGTGGAGCATTTTGACTTTGTCACCAGCCTGAACACCATATCCAAGACCGACATATCCGATAGCCCAGGCATCCTGGGAAACACTCTGGATAATGGCAGAAGTAGAGGGCATGAGCATGGCCTCAGGTGAATAATCCTTCTTCTTCATGACATGCTCCTGAAAGAACACGTAGGTTCCAGAACTGGATTCCCGAGACAGGATGACGATCTCATGATCAGGACCACCCAACTGTTTCCAATTGGTGTACACGCTTGTATAAATCTTGCCGATTTGCTCAATGGTGAGTTCCGAAATTGGATTTCCTGGATTCACGACGACTGCAATTCCGTCCCGGGATGTAACAATCTCGTTGGGGTGGATTCCGTTTTCAGCTGCCAGGGTTTCTTCCTTGGCTTTGATCTTTCTGGAGGCGATACATATATCTGTGGTTCCATTGAGGAGGGCTGCGATACCGGTTCCTGAACCACCTCCAGTAACAGAAATATCTGCTTCGGAATGCGCTTTCATATAGGCTTCAGCCCAGGCGCTGGCCAGGTGAACCATGGTGTCAGAGCCTTTGATCGTAATATATTTTACTTCAGGCTTGGACGATGCTTCTTGCTTGTCACTACTACATCCGATCATCACAGCACTGGCCAGGATGAGTAAAAGTCCCGTCATCAATACTTTCTTAATCATTTTTATTTTCCCTTTCAACTTTCGGGGTAATGACCCCATTCACATGTTTACTTGTTAGATTTTGAATCGAAAACTCACCTGGTAAGTGGTTTCAGATTCTCCTGTCTCAGGCATTTTCATTTTCAGGTTAGGTGCAATATAGAACACCTTTTCTGGTTGATAGCTCAGACCCAGGATCAAATAATTTGTTCCGTCCTTTTCGGTATCAGTATCAGGATCCACTATATCGAAACGACCAAACCCAGATAGTTTGTCATTCACTTTATAATTGCCATATACTGAAATCAGTTGGCCATTTTTATCCGCTGCCATTTTCTCTGATTTCATGTCGAATTCGCCACCAAACCGCAGCCCACCTGTGGCGAAGCCGGCAAAACCGCCAACCACCAGGGTGTTACCAGTCTCAGTCGAGGTGGCGGTCGCATAGTCTTCCGATTCAGTGCTCACGACCACACCCGCATTCAGACCTTTCTTAAGTTTGCTTTCTCCATACAGTAGACGCAGAGATAGTTTTTTATACTGATCATCTTCGGCTTTCTTATATCCGTTGCCATCGGTAAGCATGACGCTAGGTGTTAGAATGCCAAATTTCTTTTCCCATCCAATTCCCAGATCAGCTGAACTTGAATATTTATACAGATCCATGGGTGATTTTTCAATAAATCGATAATCCCAGGTTGCTTCCTGGACCCCAAACATATTCATGCCCTGTAGGCCAAAGGTGAATTTACCGAGCTTAGTTTTCCAGTCCAGCTTGGCATTTTTCAGATATACCGAATAGGCACTGGCTGCTCCAGTCCCCACATCCGTTTGAAATTTGTAGGAAATTTGATCATTTACTTTTTTCTGAATTGAAAAATATGCCCGGCTGAGCTCGAAGGCATTATTATCAGCATCCACAAAATTATACTTGAAGTGAGTATCTCCATTGATCTTCATATCACCTGCAAAAACTTGGTTCCCCAGCGTCAACAACAGTATTGCCATTACTGCAGCTCTCATGCTCTATTCTCCTTGGTTTGTTTAACATTTCACACACGCCTCCAACCTGTATCCCAATTGTTAGATTCGTGTTAGGATTGCGTGAGTATTTGAATTGAGAGACTGGATATAGTACCGTAAAACCACCCATTCTCTTCTTATCCATCCAGGACTATTTTTTTACAAGATTTTACTCGTTTTTCGAAGGCTAACACTTTCCTAACTGTTTTCTCGTGTAGAACTAACCCATTCTCAATTTTATTCAAACACTCCTGAAGCATTCTCCAACGTCGCAAAAAGAGCGGCTGGCAAAAAACTGTGTGTAAAGAAGGAAAGTTTAGAATGAGAACAAATTTTGTAAAAACCCTGACCCTCCTGCAACTGCTAATTGTGCCCCTTGTGGCACAAAGTGAGGGTGGTCTCACAGGTGTCGTCACTGATTTAGAAACCGATGAAGCACTTATTGGTGCCAACGTCATCGTTCTGGAGAGTAGCCTGGGCGCTGCAACTGACATGGATGGTCACTATGAGATTCACGGACTCAAGCCTGGGGTCTACAACTTGCGCGTTTCCTATATTGGCTATAATGTAAAGGATTTGGAAGACGTTCAGGTCAATGCTGGCCTAACCGCCCGCCTAAACATTAGTCTCAGCATGCAATCAATAACTGGAGAGTCAGTTGTTGTAGAAGTTGAAAACAAGGCAGGATCAGCAATTTCCGCTTTGCAGGATCGGCAATCCTCATCCAATATGGAAAATGCCGTAAGCGCTGAGGAAATGTCCAGGAGTGGAGACTCGAATGCTGCAGATGCACTGAAGCGTTTGCCTGGAGTAAGCGTCAGGGAAGGAAAATTTCCAATCGTTAGGGGACTTGGTGAGCGCTATACCTCCACGCAAATGAATAGTGCTCCCATTCCCTCACCAGAGCCAGATAAAAAATCAGTGCCCCTGGATTTGTTTCCGACGGCACTTCTGGAGAGCATTTCTGCCATAAAAACCTTCACACCTGATCTTCCTGGAGTTTTCGCCGGGGGTAGTATCAATATTAAGACAAAAGCTTATCCAGATGAGAGACTCATGCATTTCAAGGCTTCTCTGGGTGACAACTCATCCCTGCACGGCAGCCCTGCCTTTTATAAAACATATAATGGTAAGCATGATTATTTTGGATTTGACGATGGCAGTCGTGCCCTTTCCACTAATGTTCCACAAGATCAGATCCTTTCAACTGCCACTGCCTATCAACCTGCTGGTTTGAATCGGATAGAGTGGTATGGCAAAATTGGTGAATTCGGCCGCCAGACAAACCCCACCTTTATGAACACCAGATCAAACCCGTTAAAACCGGTGAGTGTCGGGTTTGATCTGGGTGATCGCTATGAAATCAATAGAGATCTGGAATATGGTTTTTTTACAAATCTCACCTTCAAAAACAATTATAACATAGACCGGACGGAAACATCCCAATTTGCCCTCAATACCAATATTGGTGGTGAAGATCAAGATGTCCATCTCCAACCCTATACAGAACGAACCAATAATATTTCTGAATATAAAACAAATCTGGGTGTCAATGTCAGTGCTGGCTTGAAATATAAAAATGCCCATAAGATCAAATTACAACGCATCTATACTCACACTTCAAGTGATAAGAATACGGTTTCACATGGATATACTCCAAATATTGAATCCGGTGTATTTATCAGTGATCACTATATAGAGAAGACAATCGCCAATACCAGCTTTAGCGGATCCAGCAATTTCGTTTATGGACCTTCGCACACCTTTGAATGGTCTTTGAACCAGGGAAAATCCACGCGCTACGAACCAGATCATGCCACTCACAACTACAGTGAGAAAACGTTGTTCGCAGATACTGATTCTGCCTATTCATACTATGTCATAGATCGACAAGCTCAAAAAATTGCCTATCGGGACTATACGGACGGCATGGATCAGAACACTTCGATGGATCTGCATTATGAAATGAAAATCCCCCTTGACAAACAGAACGACATCAAATTTAAAATTGGGACCCGACAGCAGGAAAAAGCCCGAACTTTCGAAAAACGTTCCTTCGCCATCACGAATTCATCAAGTTCAAGCTGGAAGGATTCTGTGCTGAATGTCTATCCGGACATGCAATTTGGGGAAGCTATTTCGCAGGAGAACTTTTTCTATCTGGATACCACCACTGGCGCCTGGACCCACGGTTTACTCATGCTGGACGAAACCGCCAAGAATGCCTTTAATGCTTATAGTGCCAATGAAAACACCCAGGCTTACTATGCCATGGCCACCCTGCCATTCCTCATGAGAAAGCATTGGAATCTGACTTTTGAAGGTGGCGCAAGAATAGAAGATTATTCCATGGAACTGGATAGTTACAATCCTATCACAGGTGCTCCTGCTACCACAATTAACGGTGATACTGCCACAGCACATTTAAACCAACAGGTTGTGCTTCCTTCTATCAATTTGATCTACAAATTTGATGAGGATTTCATTGTTCGGACAGCCTATTCAGAAACAGTAGGGCGACCTGAATTTCGTGAATTAGCCCCCATCGCTTATCAGGAATTCTATCAAGGTGAGGTAGCTATCGGCTTCCCCTTTCTGAAAAACTCTGAGGTCACCAATTATGACCTGCGCGGAGAGTATTATCCATCAGCTTCAGAACTGCTTTCGGTGGGTGTATTCTATAAAACCTTTACGGATCCAATCGAAGTATCCATGATCTCCACGCCTGATCTTGATTATAAAACCTTTCAAAATGCTGAAACTGCCAGCACCCTTGGTCTAGAATTGGAAGTTCGTAAAAAACTCCCCATTCCATTAACTCTGGGTTATGGTAACATTTCTCTGAACTCTACCATTTCACAATCTGAGGTGACTGTCAAGGATACAGTTTTCCTGTTTAATGGCACCAGCTATGCGAATTCATCCTCCACAAAACAGCGCCCACTCCAGGGACAGTCCAAAGTCATGTTCAACGCTGGCATCAACTTTCATTCAGCTGGAGGAGTTGGTATCGCCTTGTCTTACAATACCTTCACGAAACGCATCAATTCGGTTGGGGTCGGGGACGTGGGGGATGTTTATGAATTTCCTTTCAACTCTTTGAATTTATCTGCTGATAAAAAAGTGGGTGCCGTCAAAGTCAGTTTGAAAATGAATAACCTGCTCAATTCCCAGGTACGCTTTGGACACATAGAAGCGGCCACGGGAGATAAAAAATTTCGAGAAATTTACTCGCCAGGACTGTCCTTCAGTCTGGGAGTGAAATACGAATTACAACAAAAGAGGAGTTAAAAAACCGTGAAAAAAACGTTACTTATAATATCAACCCTGCTGGTGCTCTTGAATGCATTGTTTGCCATAGACCACAGTGGTGAGATCACATCAGATGAGATCTGGTATGCAGCCGATGAGCATCTGTTAACTGGCCAGGTTTTTGTTAAGGCTGGAGCCACCCTGACCATACAGGCTGGAACCACCATCAAATCCAATGAAGATGATGGCGCTGGTCTGGCACCTGCCCTGGTGATTGAAAAAGATGCCATGATCATGGCAGAGGGAACCGCTACAGCTCCCATCACCTTTACAACAGTGCTTACACCAGAAGAAATGCTGGACCCCCGGGGCAACTGGGGTGGTATCATTATTCTTGGTAACGCACCTACCGCAGTAGATGGCGGCAGCAGCTTTGTAGAAGGTCTGGAAGGTATTCCCTATGGTGGCAACGATCCTGATGACAACTCCGGTGTCATGCGCTATGTTCGCATCTGGCATGGGGGTCGTTCCATTGGTCAGGACAATGAGATCAATGGTGTCACCCTGGCTGGTGTCGGTCGCGGAACCACCATTGAACACGTAGAAGTTGCCTTTAATCTGGATGATGGTTTTGAATTCTTCGGCGGTACTGTAGATATCAAATATTGTGATGTATTATTTGTAGGCGATGATGCCTTTGATGTGGACGAAGGTTACCAGGGTCGCGGACAGTTCCTGTTTGCCATGGTTGGAGCCGATGCAGGAAATCGTGCCCATGAAATGGATAGCAAGACCAATGGTGACCTCAACTCCACCCCCAGATCCCATCCCGTATGGTATAATGTGACACTGGTTGGATCTGGCTCAGCGACAGCCGTTGCCGATAATGATCAGGTCGTGAGACTACGCGAAGGTCTGGGTGGTCAATTCGGTAACTACATTGTTCTGGATGGAAAAGAAGATGGCCTAAAGAACTCAGACAATGGTTCTGAAACAGTTACTTCTGACTGGGCTACTGCTCAAGCTGCTGGATATCCAGATTATCTGTACTGGTCACCGAACAACATTATCAATGGTTGTTTTGGTGGACAGTTCTCAGGTGATTATGGACTGACCTCCCTGGATGTTGATCCTCAACTGGCCAGTCTGGATGGTCGTGAAACAGGTGGTATCATCGATCCTCGTCCAGCTGCTAGTGGACCTGCTTATGACAATGTGGACAATGTCCCATCTGATGATTTCTTTAGCCAGGCGAATTTTAAAGGTGCCTTTGGCAGTTACAACTGGATGAGTGGCTACAGTTGGCTGGATGAACAGGATCGTCTTGGGGTTGAAAGTTTGGCGCTCGAGCACAGTGGTGAGATCACATCAGATGAGATCTGGTACGCAGCCGATGAGCATCTGTTAACTGGCCAGGTTTTTGTCAAGGCTGGAGCCACCCTGACGATTCAAGCCGGAACCACCATCAAATCCAATGAAGATGATGGCGCTGGTCTGGCACCTGCCCTGGTGATTGAAAAAGATGCCATGATCATGGCAGAGGGAACCGCTACAGCTCCCATCACCTTTACAACAGTGCTTACACCAGAAGAAATGCTGGACCCCCGGGGCAACTGGGGTGGTATCATTATTCTTGGTAACGCACCTACCGCAGTAGATGGCGGCAGCAGCTTTGTAGAAGGTCTGGAAGGTATTCCCTATGGTGGCAACGATCCTGATGACAACTCCGGTGTCATGCGCTATGTTCGCATCTGGCATGGGGGTCGTTCCATTGGTCAGGACAATGAGATCAATGGTGTCACCCTGGCTGGTGTCGGTCGCGGAACCACCATTGAACACGTAGAAGTTGCCTTTAATCTGGATGATGGTTTTGAATTCTTCGGCGGTACTGTAGATATCAAATATTGTGATGTATTATTTGTAGGCGATGATGCCTTTGATGTGGACGAAGGTTACCAGGGTCGCGGACAGTTCCTGTTTGCCATGGTTGGAGCCGATGCAGGAAATCGTGCCCATGAAATGGATAGCAAGACCAATGGTGACCTCAACTCCACCCCCAGATCCCATCCCGTATGGTATAATGTGACACTGGTTGGATCTGGCTCAGCGACAGCCGTTGCCGATAATGATCAGGTCGTGAGACTACGCGAAGGTCTGGGTGGTCAATTCGGTAACTACATTGTTCTGGATGGAAAAGAAGATGGCCTAAAGAACTCAGACAATGGTTCTGAAACAGTTACTTCTGACTGGGCTACTGCTCAAGCTGCTGGATATCCAGATTATCTGTACTGGTCACCGAACAACATTATCAATGGTTGTTTTGGTGGACAGTTCTCAGGTGATTATGGACTGACCTCCCTGGATGTTGATCCTCAACTGGCCAGTCTGGATGGTCGTGAAACAGGTGGTATCATCGATCCTCGTCCAGCTGCTAGTGGACCTGCTTATGACAATGTGGACAATGTCCCATCTGATGATTTCTTTAGCCAGGCGAATTTTAAAGGTGCCTTTGGCTCCTCGCTGTGGATGGAAAGTTATAGCTGGTTAGCAGAAAATGGTCGTCTTGGCTATCTGACAGTTGATGGATCAGGGCCGATAGAACATCCTGAATCCTCCAGACTGTTAGGCAACTATCCAAATCCTTTTAATCCTTCTACTCGAATCCGTTTTGATCTTGCCTATCGATCTGATATTACCCTGAGAGTCTACGACGTCAAGGGTCAACTCATTAGTGAAATGACCACAGGTCAAATGGATGTAGGTGTGCATGAGCTGAGTTGGAATGCAAACAATGAGCTCAGTGCTACTGGTCTATATATCTATACCATTCAGACGGCCCAGGAAATACTTACCGGGAAGATGATGCTTCTTAAATAAAGTTCTCCTTCACACACAGGGGATTGCCACCCCGAAAGAGACAAGGGCTATCCTAGGATAGCCCTTTTATTTTGGTGTGCCGTGCATGGTTAATAACTAGGTGGTGCAAGTCCACTGTGGAGGA
>CAZVSF010000021.1:9554-21831 GCA_964630195.1 uncultured Lentisphaeria bacterium | reverse complement strand
AAAAAAGTTGAAGCGCTGTCCCAAGAGTTGGCCGGGAGTCGCTTTCTCAAATTGGAAGTAAGCACAACCGACATTGCTGAAGTTGTATCGCGGTGGACAGGCATTCCTGTCTCCAAAATGTTGGCGGGGGAGCAAGAAAAATTACTGGCTCTTGAAAGCCTCCTGGAACGTAGGGTCGTTGGTCAGGATGAGGCTGTGACAAAAGTAGCTGATGTGATTCGCATGTCCAAACTGGGAATCTCAGACCAGAATCGACCCCTGGGTTCCTTTTTGTTCATGGGAAATACGGGAATCGGTAAAACTGAATTAGCCAAAGCCCTGGCCGAAGTCCTCTTCGATGATGAAAGATCCATGGTCCGTATCGATATGAGCGAATACATGGAGCAACACTCCATTGCCAAATTGATCGGAAGCCCTCCTGGATATGTCGGCTATGATGAAGGCGGTCAGCTCACCGAAAAAATACGTCGACGTCCCTATGCAGTGATCCTGTTTGACGAGATTGAAAAAGCACATCCCAGCGTGCTCAATCTGTTATTACAGATACTGGATGATGGACGCCTGAGTGATTCAAAGGGTAGAATGGTCAACTTTAAAAACACGATTATTGTGATGACCTCAAACATCCCTTCTCTGGAGATCCGTTCGTATCTCCGCCCAGAATTCATCAATCGTATTGATGAGATCTTGACCTTTAATGATCTCTCAGCTGAGGTGATCAATAAAATTGTGGATATACAGCTCGCCCTGGCGGTAAAAACACTTGAAGAGGGTGGCTATACTGTGGAGATAGATAAATCAGTTCATCGATATCTGGCCAGTAAGGGCTACCAGCCAGAATATGGCGCTCGCCCCATAAAAAGACTGGTGAAGCAGGAAATATTAGCGCCCGTCTCCAGGTATATTTTGGCCAATCCAGAGGTTACCAAGCTCAAGGTAAGCACAGGAAAGACCGGTTTGGAAATCAGCGCTTAAAAGAGACTCCCACTTATTGTGCATGGGGGGCAACCCTTTCTGGGGGCTGAATCGTCTCACAAGCGTTAAGAATTAGCGCTTGTATCCAGTTAGTTCAAACTCGATACTTACTCCTGGGACCATGAAAACAATTAATGTAGATCGCCTGGCTGCTTTGAGGAGTATTCATGCCATAAGTGTGTGTTTATTTCTTGTGGTTGGTATGACCTCAAGGGTACTGGCTCTGGAAAAAATGCGACCGCAAATAGAGCTAAATGCTTCAGGCCAGTCTATCGTTGTCCATCTCGACTTCAGAAATATTGAAGATCAGGAATGGTCCAGGCTGTTGTCCCAACCTGATCGAATTTATGAAGCTGGTTACGGACTGGCTGGTCAGGCCGGTGACCCGGCACTTCCCCAATTCACCGAGCTTATCCCCATCTCAGCGCTGACGACACCAACGATCAACATTCTTGATTACAGCCGACATTCAATATCTATTGCCACCTTGAAGCAAACACCACGTGGTAGGCGAGAAACTGACACGGCACAATTGATTCAAATTATGAGTGGCCTGGTGGCGACCTGGTAAGTGAACTGGATATTCAGGTGGGAGAAGTCGTTCATCTCATGGGAGAAGCTTTTCTACCCCTCAGTATTGCGCCTCTGGGAGTGGACTATGGCAATCGGGAAGTGATCATCCCGGAAAAAATAGAAATTCAGATCAATGGGGTAGTCCCAAGACTTGAATCCCAGACTGATGGATCCGCGGCCATACGCTCAATCATTCCTGACAGTGGGATTTATTCACAACTGGGACATTATCTTATTATTACCCCACCACTCTTCGAACCATATTTGACATATCTCGTGGATTGGAAACGTCGTAAGGGTCACCCCGTTACGGTGACATCAACCGATGTTGCCGGTCAAACGCCCCTTGACATAAAAGCATATATCCAGGAAGCATATGATACCTGGGACGATCCACCTCGCTATGTTTTGCTTATAGGGGATGAAGATCGGGGGATTGGGGGCTTCTATGTTTATAACCCTGATAATGAGGCTTTGGTTACGGATCATCCCTACTCCCTTCTAGAGGGAGAGGATATTTTCCCAGAGGTATGGGTGGGTAGATTATCCGTGGATACCATCAGTGAGCTGGTCGTCGTGATAAGCAAAATATTGTCTTACGAAAGCCAGCCATATATGACCGATCCAGGTTGGTTTAAGCGAGCGCTCCTGGTTGCAACGGTATCGGCTGCTATTTCCCCACAGCACGTCAATAATTGGGTGGGACGGAAATTAATAGAAA
Organism: uncultured Lentisphaeria bacterium; assembly: GCA_964630195.1. Lineage (GTDB taxonomy): Bacteria > Fidelibacterota > UBA8477 > UBA8477 > JABMPR01 > JABMPR01. The sequence continues at coordinate 19,562 of CAZVSF010000021.1, read as the reverse complement.
ATGGGTTTACCCACATCGATTCTGCCTACTATCCCATGCAGTCCAGTCTTTCCTATGTCAGTTCCCCCATCAACAATGGAGTTGGATTTGTAAATTACCGTGGATTGGGAGCCTGGGATCACTGGATCGGACCCTATTTTTATAATTCTGATATTGAAAATCTTTTCAACGGGCACAAACTGCCCATCCTCACCAGTATCGTTTGCGGAGGAGGAAACTTTGCAGCTCCCGTGGATCCGGTTTTTGGTGAAAAATGGCTGCGGGCCGGCACCAGTTCAGTTCCCAAAGGGGCGGTGGCATTTATTGGTCCCAGCGAGGTACATACCCATACCCAGTTTAACAATGTCATGGATATTTCTCTTTATTCGGGAATTTTTGACCTTGGGATGAACGAATTGGGACCAGCCCTGGGCTATGCAAAATTAGAACTTTGGAGAAATTATCATCTATCCGAATTTTTACCTTTTGGTCAATCTGCAGAGTTCTATCTGAGTGTTTATAACTTACTGGGGGATCCGGGGATGGCGATCTGGACGGACACGCCCAGAATGATTGTGGTGGAACACCCTGACAGTTTGAATCAGGCTGATGATCATGTCTTGATAAGGGTGGAAGACGAGGAGGGTTTACCTGTCTCCGATGCCTTTGTGTATGTCAGTAATTCTGAAAACGGGAATGGCTTGCCAACAAGTGCAGCGGGTGAGGTAATGTTGCCCTTTACACCGGGAGAATCATCTGAGTTATTGCTGACCATAACGGGTAAAAATCTGCATCCCGTATTAACCAGCATCCCCATAGGATCATCCACGGATGCCTTGAGTTGTGAGACGTGGAATATCGCTTCGGGTGGGATCCTTCAGGCTGGTGGATTGCATCATCTTGATATGACGCTGGTAAACAACGCCGCATCACTGGAAGACCTGACCTTGTCGCTTCACACCAACGCTGAAGCGGTGACTCTCGTGGATTCGGTTTACACGATACCGTCTTTGCACTCTGACTATCACCTCACCCTGAATGATCTTTTTTCTTTCGAAGTGAGCCCAAATTCTCGCCATGGCGAGGTCGTAGATCTTACGATCATCCTGAATAGTGGTTTTGAAGCATTCACGTGGCGAAAGCAGTTTCCCATCCAGGCACCTGACCTATATATCACTGATTTTACCATTGAGTCAGGTGATCTGGTCGCAGGCGACTCACTGAATATTCGAGTTACTGTAGAGAATCGAGGCGGCGCCGAATCACCACCCATGCAGCTTGAATTTCAGGATGATAACCTGGTATCATCCAATTCAGGACCCCAGGGGTTACCCCTCATTGATTGGGATATGACAGCTGAATCAGAAGGTACCTTTTCCATCCAGCTTTCGGATCAAATATTCCCCGGTGAGGTCATACCCCTGGTTTTTTTGGGAGAATCTGCTGGCAGAATTGATACCCTCAGGACCGAGATCACAGTGGAAACGATCAATCGCTTCTCCCCGTCAGGAGCAGACAGCTATGGATATCGCCTGTTTGATGATCAGGATGTGTCCTACTCCATGGCGCCAGATTATGAATGGATAGAAATTGATCCCAATTATGGGGGTATTGGTGCACGGCTGGCACTTTATGATGACTATGAAGAGGATGATGCCACGGTGCATCTTGAACTGCCTTTTAGTGTGAATTATTACGGTCAACCCTATGACGAAATCACGATTTGTTCAAATGGCTGGCTGGCAATGGGGCTTTCACCAGAGGTTAGTTTTTATAACCGGGTGATTCCATCGGCCCCTGGTCCCAATGCCATGATCGCACCTTTTTGGGATGACTTGATCACCGAACCGGGAGGTGTGAGTTATTATGAGGGGGATGATCAACTGATCATTGAATGGGCCATGATGAGTAATATGGATGTCATGTCTTCTCTTAATTTTCAGGTAATAATTTATGGTCTTGAGAGTCACCCAACTTCCTCTGGAGACAACCTGATCAAGTTTCAGTATAAAGATTATTTCAACTATGATACCTTTGCCAACTTCTCCACTTCAGGAATTGAGTCACCAGATTATTCCACTGGAATACAGGCAGGGTTTAACAATAATGCGGATCCAAGCATTGGAGAAATACGCTCTGGACAGGCTTTGCTGTTTAGCACTGAGCGTGGGCAGCGTTTTGAAGCACCTGAGATCGCGCTTAGCCAATCTGTACTAAACTTTGTCCAAAATCCATGGTCCACAGCTTCAGATTCCATTGAAATTGTGAATACTGGCGGCTCAAACCTGGTTTACAATATTGGATCAGCTGTGGAAGATGATCCCCTGCCAGCACCAAATCCAGTTGCAGGGTTTAATTTTATCAAAGGTGGTGCTGAACCGGATGGAGAGCCATACGCAAGTTCCATACGAGATATATTTGACTATGAATGGATGGACCAGGATGATCCCGGCGGACCTGAGTTTGCCTGGCGTGATATCTCCTACCCGGAGAATGAATTAATTTTCCCCGGAGATCCTGATGATTCCTCCATCGGACCTTTTGATATCGGCTTTGCATTCCCATTTTTTTCAGAGAGCTATACAGAATTTAATCTAAGCAGCAATGGCTTTATTTCATTCACCTCATCAGAGTATCCCTGGAGCAATTTGCCACTGCCCAACGGATCGGCCCCCCCAGCCATGATTGCCCCCTGGTGGGATGATCTGAACAACAATAATGGTGTTCAGGGCAAACCTTATCTGTGGAGTAATGGTCAAGACACGACAGTTATTACCTGGGATAATTTTCCAAAATTCGGGACAGATGACCGCCATACCTTCCAGCTGATCCTCACAGAAGGCGGCGATATGATATTGCAATACCTGGAGATGGAGGGAATCGTCACAAGCTCCACAGTTGGGATTCAAAATCTCTATAAAAACAAAGGGCTTCAAATTTGCTACAATAGTGCAAATTCCATTGATGAGGGCACTGCCATACTCATACATCGACAGTCCAGCTGGCTTTCTGTGAATAAATGGTCAGATATTATTGCACCGGGTGAAACCAGTGTTTTCAAGGTTGATACAGATACCAGGAATCTCGCCCAGGGAAGTTACTCTGTGCCTCTGATACTCACATCCAACGCCACAAACTTGCTTGAAACACCCATAGATATTCTTCTTGAGGTCATTTATGGGACACCACCAGCTGGAGACATCAATGCAGACTACATAGTTAACATCCAGGATCTTATAGCTCTGATTGATTTTGCGGTATTCCTGGAATCACCCAGCATGAATGAAGCCGAAAGAGCCGATCTAAATTCTGATGGGGAGCTAAACATTCTTGATGCAGCGCTGGTTGTAGATTTGCTGCAGAATTAATAGTTTAGCTGACTATCCATCAACGAATCAGTTTGACCCCTTAAACCAGTTAATAACTTTCGCCCGCATCGCGGGTAGATCCTCATCGATAACCAGCAGTACCGCCGGCAGCATGAGTAGGGTCAGAAAAGTTCCAAAGACCACACCAAAGGCAACCGATACAGCCATGGGAACCAGGAATTGTCCTCCCTCAGACTTTTGAAAAATCAAAGGGGCCAGACCAGCTGCTGTGGTGAGGGTGGTCATAACAATTGGACGAAATCTCTGAATGCCAGCTGTATAAATTGCCTCAGAAGGAGTGAGTTCTCCCTGGAGCTTCAGATTGTTATAGCGGTCAATCAGAACGACGGAGTCATTCACAATAATTCCACCGAGAGCAATGATCCCAAGAAAGGATAGAAATGAAATGGGCAGACCCATGATGGCATGTCCAGCAACTGCACCGACTGTTCCAAGGGGTATCAGTCCCAGTACCAGCATTGACTGGGCATAGGATTTCATGAGAAACATAAGAATAGTGAACATGATGACAAAGGCCAGGATAAGCGTAAACTGGATGGATTCGGTGGATTTTTTGACAAATTCATTCTGACCACCAAAGGCCGTCGTGACGCCATCTACCTGTGAAAGGACCTTAGGTATGATCTCATTATTCAGCGCTTCCTGAACCACCGCCAGATCATTTTTTGAATAGTCCATGTTCGCGTGAATAGAAACGGCGCGATACCCATCTTCATGTCGAATACGTTGTAGACTGCGTTGCATGTGATAGCTGGCAATTTCTTTAAAGGGGACAAAGCTCCCCTGGGGTGTGCGGATCTTCAAATTTTCCATTTGAGAAACGCTCTGCCGTTTATTCTCTGGAAAGCGAACCCAGATCTTCACTTCATCTCGTCCTCGCTGGAGTCGCATGACCTCCTGGCCATAAAACCCCTGCCGTAGTTGACTCGAGACATCATAAAGGGTGAGACCCAGTGCTTCGCCTTTTGGTTTGAGGGTAACTACAAACTCATTGGTCCCCAATGGCGTATCATCACGAATATCCTTGACGCCATCAATGGTTTTCAGCTCCTCTTTCAGCAGCTCCTTGGCTTTCTGAAGTTCATCCATATTCATGGAGAGAAAACGAACGGAAATGGGGCTTCCACCAAAACTGAAGCTGCCGACCTGAACATTTTCAGCATCTGGAAATTCACCCAGGGCTTCGCTAAGTTCATCGGAAAATGATTTCACGGTGTACTTGCGATCCTTCGCCGGAATGAGCTTCATAAATATGCTGATCGTGTTGCCATTCATCCAGGAATGATAGCTTTGAATGGCATTCTCATAGCCATCCTCTGGCTGTGCCTTGGTGACACCAAACGCGACTGACTTTTCAATGGCTTCTTTGCGAATCTTACTGGCTATATCCGTATTGATACCCAGGGGCAACTCAATACGAACCTGAGCATAAGGCGCCTCTATATCTGGGAAAAATTGAGCTTTGATATGGGTGCCTGCAAAAGCACCAGCCATGATCAAAATGCCCGCCACAGTAGCTGCAACCACACTCCAGCGGTAATTCATGATCCGCTTTAAAAAGGGTCCATAAACTTTCTCAATAAAGTGGGTGATCCTTGCCTCCAGTTTTCTCCGAAGGGGGCTGGAAACACCTTCACCGGGCGGCTTGGTGAGTGCTTTGCTATGGGCAAGATGAGCGGGCAATATCGTGGAGGCTTCAATCAGTGAAAATCCCAGGGCAACCACAATTCCAAAGGCGATCTGCCAGGTGTAGTTCCTCAGGTCACCATAAAGCGCAAAGAAGGGCATAAAAGCCACCATGGTAGTTAGAATAGAGATGGTAACCGGCTTGATGACATCCATGGTACCTGCCACGGATGCATCAACACCCAGTTTGCCTTCTCTTTCCCGCATGGAAAAAATGGATTCGGCGATGACGATACCATCATCCACCAGGATACCCAACACCAGGATAAGCCCGAACAGGCTCATTTCATTGACGGTAATCCCCATCATCCACTGGATGAAAAAGGTGCCCATGAAACTGATGGGAATACCCAGGGCCACCCAGAATGCCAGACGCAAATTCAAGAAAAAACTCAAGATGAGCAACACCATGACCAATCCAAGCAAGCCATTCTGAATCAGGGTGAGGATCCTTTCCTCCAGCTCGTCTGTGTCTCGGATGAATTGATCGATGTGGATAAGACCCCCATAGCGGGTTTCCATTTCAACAATTTTTTCATCAATGAGTTTGGCAATATCCAGCACATCTTCATCGTTGCTGTACATGACATGGAGGTCGATGGTTTGTTTGCCATCCGTCTCTTCATAAAACCAATTTTCTGGCCACTGTTCGCGGATGGAGGCGATTTCCTTCAGATTTACATGTTGACCATCAATACTGGATATGACGGGAATATCCTCCAGGGCTTCAGCCTGATATTTTTTCTCATAGGATCTGATCTGAATGCGTTCCTTATTGGTAAGAATGGAACCGGATGAAATGTTCAGATTTGTTGCACGGATGGCATTTCCAATATCACCAATTGTCAATCCGTAGCGCTCCAGATTGGTTGGGGAAACTTCGACCACGATCTCACGAGGGGGTGTTCCAAACGAGCGAATGAGACTCACTTTGCCCGTTTTGGTGAGCTCATCCCTGAATTCATCAGAGACCTGCTTTAAGGTCAGGAGGTCAGTATCTCCATAGATGGTGATCATGGCCACTCGCTGCCACATGGTGTCCTGGTAGATCACCGGTTTTTCAGCATCAGTAGGATAGGTCGCAATGGAATTTACCGCATTGCGAATTCGATCGATGGCCTTGATCATTTCCACACTGGGAAGGATCTCGATATAGACCCAGCCATATCCATCCTGGCTGCCAGAATAGATGCGTCCAAGTCCTTCAAGACCTCGAAGACTTTCTTCCACCTTGGAAATAATACCTTCTTCCACTTCCCGGGCTGAGGCTCCGGGATAGGGAATATTTACCTGTACGCCCTGGAGTTCCATTTTGGGCATAACACGGACATTCAGGGATGTCAATGACACGGCACCCGCCATAAGAATGACCAGCATGATCCAGTTTGTTATTTTGGAATGACGAGTAAAAAACTCGAGATAATTCTTTAGCATAGTGGCAATTCTTTCTGTGTCAGTTTAAAGCGCTGCTGTATCAGGGGTTGGGTCCGCTTCGAATGGGGCTATCCGCATCCCGATGATCGGGTTTTGAAGCAGGGTTGTAACAACGTCTGATCCACTGGCCACCAGGCCACGTGAAATGATCAGAGAGTCTCCTTCAGAAGCCAAAACTTCAACAGGATATCTGGCCAGCAAAGAGTCCTCCATGGTGTAAACATAGGGGCCAGGGGCAACGACATCCCTGGGCAGCACTGCGACATCGCTGAACTTTTTGCCCTGGATATAAATGTCCATGTAATTTCCAGGTAAAAAGGCCGGGTCAAGATCAGGATTGTCAAGCTCAACATGGATGGTGACGGTCTGGCTGCGCTTGTCAATGTGGGCATTTTGGCGACCCAGGTATCCAGAGAGGTGCTTGCTTGGATCCTCAGTGGGGGTGACAGTGGCCAGAGGTCTTGAATCATCTGAGAGTAATTGTAATTCCGACAGCGCCAGTGGAACCGCGATCTCCAGCTGAAAAGGATTGATAAGTGAGACGACAACCTGACCGGGAGAGATCCAGGTCCCTGCAATCACGCCATCACTTACCAGATAACCATCGAAAGGTGCTCTGATCGTGTGACGCTCCAGGGTAATCTCAGCATTCTTTACCATGGCATGCTGATTAAAAATATTATGCATGGATACACGGATTCGCTCCTGGGCATCTGAAATGGATGGCAGGTCAGGCGTATTACTCATGTTCAGTTGTTCCAGATAATTATTCCATTTTTCATAGGTTCCGGTTTGGGCATTCCCTCTTAGCTCGGGGATAAGTGATACAATAGCGTTGATAAGTCCAGAACGTGCCTGTTGTATTCCATTCTGTGCTTCCCGGTCATCTATCTTTAAAAGGATATTGCCCTTCCTGACCAGCAATCCGCTTTTTAGATCGTCTCTGGAATAGACGACCTCACCACCGACAAAAGATACCAGGTCCAGCAGTTGTTGACTTTCGATGCTACCATTCCCGTGAATCTGCAGGGTGTGGTCGGCGTAGACCATTGGCATGGTGGCGACTTGACGGATTCTCTGCGTGGCATCTTTCTTTTTGGCTTCTTCCTTGGTGGCAGCCAGAAAGCCCATGCCGACGATACCCAGCATGAGGATGAAAAGAGCAGATCCAATTCTAAACCAGCGTTTCTCGTAAATAGTAGGGGTCTTCATAAAATGTTACCTGTCGTTGATTCCAATTTTTCTGCCTGATGCGACTGTATTCCCATTTTGCAGGAACAGCTAATTGTCATATCCAGGGGAATTGACCACGTAGTCATAGCAGATGTCATGGCATATGGAGTGACAAGGGCCGTGCCAAGCTTGAATGTCTGAGCCATATACTTCTGTAAATTAATAAAATACAACAAATAAATTTAGTCGGGTGTGGATCATCCAAAACTCAAATTAATCATATCCATATAGAGTTTATATAAATATGATATATGGGGATTAAGAATTCAGGTTCGTTCCCAATGCCTTTAGATAGATATTTCACCGTTATTCCCCAATTTCCTTAAAAAACAAAGGCTTGCCATCAAGCAACAGTATTATTTTACGTAATAGCCACTTATTGAATAAATATTTATTGACAATAGCAAAAATACATAATTAATTCAGTCTGTATATTAATTGTGCCTAAAATTATTAGGTTAACCTGGAAAGGAACTTTATGAAAACAATAACCAGTCTCCTCATCACTCTCAGTCTGGTGGGCGTTGCCCTGGGACAAACCAGTATCGGAGTTGATGTGTACAACCGCTATGTGTGGCGTGGAACAGATTTTGGGAACTCTGCGTCAGTTCAACCTTCCATCGAATATGCACTGGGTTCAGTAACTATGGGTGCCTGGGGTGCCTGGTCGCCCAGTGGAGCTCCCGGTGGCAACGAAAATGATCTTTATCTGTCGACAAGCGTGGGTCCTGTTGGTTTAACGGTTACTGACTATTTCTTTCCAGTCTATACGGGCTCAGATGCAATTTTTGATCTGGATAATCACGTCATCGAACTCAGTGCCGGGGTGGACCTGGGTCCTATCGCCACCCTGGTTGCTTACAATGTCAGTGGCGATGATGATAATTCAGCTTATCTGGAATTCGCCTATGGACCAGTAACACTGGGGATGGGAAATGGTTTTTACACACGAGGTGATGACCCTGATTTTGGTGTGGTCAGTCTGGGTGTCTCCGCCAGTCGTGATATTTATTCCGTCTCATACATATTAAATCCCGAGCAGGAGACATCATTCCTGGTCTTTGGATTCAGTCTTTAACGCTTCAGGAGGATAATATGAAAAAAAGTCATTTATTTATTGTGTTCTCCCTGCTGGGGCTGAACTCCCTGGTCATGGCATCATCTGATGCTGTCAATGCCTACGCCATTGATAACTTCTTTCTCTTTATTTGTGCGGTCCTGGTTTTGTTCATGCAGGCTGGCTTTGCTCTACTGGAATCTGGATTAAACAGTGCAAAAAATACCGTAAACATTCTTTTCAAAAATATCATTGACCTTAGCGCTGGAGCCCTGCTCTTTTATGTCGTCGGCTATAGTCTCATGTATCCCGGTGATGGGAATGGTTTTCTGGCATTTGCAGGGTTTGGCATCAGTTCGGAAGCTGGAGAGGTAGGAGCAGGTATCTTGAATCCCCAGGTGAATTGGCTCTTTCAGGTCGCTTTTGCTGCAACGGCAGCCACCATCGTTTCTGGAGCTGTTGCCGGACGGATGAAATTCTCTGCATACCTGATCTATTCTGTGGTACTTACAGGTCTGATCTATCCCATCAGTGGCTATTGGAAGTGGGGTGGTGGTTGGTTGGATGCCCTGGGTTTTTATGATTTCGCAGGCTCACTGATCGTTCATTCGCTTGGTGGTTTTGCAGGTCTGGCAGGCGCTATTGTACTGGGACCACGTCTTGGTCGGTTTAGAAGGGACGGTGGCTCACGGGCAATGCCTGGTCACAGCCTCACCATTTCCACCCTGGGAGTATTTATTTTATGGATCGGCTGGTATGGATTTAACCCGGGTAGCCAGCTGGCCATCGTAGGTGCAGAGAATACCAATACGGTGATGCTCATCGCTGTAAATACAACGCTGGCTGCAGCCATGGGTGGGGTGATGGCCATGGCCTTCGCCTGGTATAAGTTTAAAAAACCGGATCTATCCATGGCCTTGAATGGCATTCTGGCAGGTTTGGTTGGCATTACAGCGAATTGTGACTCGGTGACCAATATCGAAGCCATTATTATTGGTCTGGTTGCTGGTGTTCTGGTTGTACTGGGCATATTGCTCCTCGAAAAATTGAGGATTGACGATCCTGTTGGAGCCTGGCCCGTTCATGGCTTGGCTGGCGTCTGGGGTGGTCTTGCCACCGGTATCTTTGGCGGACATCCCATGATCGCACAGATCATTGGCTCGGTGGTGATACCGCTTTGGGGTTTTGCAACCATGTTTGCCTTGTTCAGTTTACTCAAGGCATTCAACT
>CAZVSF010000021.1:7345-9454 GCA_964630195.1 uncultured Lentisphaeria bacterium | reverse complement strand
CTTTGGGGTTTTGCAACCATGTTTGCCTTGTTCAGTTTACTCAAGGCATTCAACTTTCTGCGTGTTTCTGAGAAGGAAGAAATTCTTGGTCTGGACATTAGTGAACATCAGGAAGAGGCCTATGCCGGTTTCCAGATCTTTACGGCAGAGTGATGAAGGAGGAATGAAATGAAACTAATAATTGCCATCATACAACCAGAAGAGCTTCCTGATATCAAGGAAGAGCTCCTCAAAAAACAAATCTACAAATTTACTGTTACCAACGCCAAGGGTCAGGGTAAGGAAATCCCGGTAACAGAAGTCTATCGGGGAATTTCCCATGAAATAACGCTGCTGAATAAAGTGCGTTTGGAGATCGCCGTGAATGATGAATATGTTGATGCCGTCATTGAGGCGATAACAACCGTTGCCAACAATCATGAGGAGTTGGGACGGGGTAAGATCTTTGTCCTTCCCGTTGAACAGGTCATCCGTATCAGAACCGGTGAAACCGGTCCCAAAGCTATTGGTTAGATAAACCAATATCGTGTAACCAAAAAAATGCCGATCTCCCCGGTTGGCATACTCCTCAACAAGAGCCCGAAGTAAGCGGGCTCTTGTGTATTGTGGGAACCCAATTAGATTTGAGTTCAAGGTTCCAAATGAATGGTTCAATCTTTGCGATAGACTGAGAAATGAAATTAAGACCAAAAGTGATTATCCTGGTTTTGGGTGTTCTGGTGGTTTCCATGAGCCTCCTCTCCATCCCGCTTTACTGGTATTCCCGGGTGGCTCTGGAAGATGAATTGGGAGATCAGCTCAAACGGATCAACCGAATCATTGCCACAACACTTGATGAAGATCTGGTAAGGATGCTGGTCACAGAACCAGGTCTGACCAACGTGAGACAAGAACTGGAAGTATCCCTCTCGAGGCTCGCTGTTCCGGGGATCGAAGGTCTGACTTTGTATAAACAGGATGGGACTATTCTGGTAGAAAACAGGCGTTTGAAGCAAAATATTGCCAGGCTCTCTCCAGCCTTGCCCACCTTGCTCTCCCTGCAAAATGATGAAGATCCCGTGGTCTCTGAAATTTACAAGCTGGATCAAAATCGTTATGTGAAAGCAGCGGCCATCCCAATTAGAATCACCCCTGGAGATCAAGTGATACTCGTGGTTTGGGTGGGGGCCAACTATATGGCGGTCATCAATCAGATGGCAGGTAGTCTGTTATGGATCATACTGGCTTCTTTTGTCATGGCAATTACCATGACCCTGGTTTTTTCCCGCTCACTTATCAAGCCTGTGCGCGCCCTCTCTGTCTATGCGCGCTCCATTCAAACCAATCTCAATTCAGAACCGGTCGAATTGCACCGCTCTGATGAATTTGGGGATCTCAATCAGTCTTTGATCGATATGCACAGGGATATTCAGAAGCAGGAAGAAAGTGCTCGCCAACTGCTGGCAGGCATCGCCCATGAAATAAAAAATCCACTGGGAGGAATGGAGATTTACAGCGGTCTTCTGAGTGAGGAACTCTCACAACTTCCAGCGGATGAAAAATTTGAGGAGTATAAATCATATCTTGAGAAGATCACTGGAGAACTGCAGCATTTAAAGCGCATTGTTCAGGAATACCTGGACTATGCCAGGCCCTTAAAAAGTGTCATTGAGACCCTTTCGATTGGAGAGATCTACTCGGACATTCTTCAACTCATACAGCCTGAGCTGGATGCACACCATCAATCCATTTCGCTTGATGGCGATGGTAAGCTGGAAGCTGATCGTTCAAAACTACATCGCGTTTTCATGAATCTCATTCAAAATGGATTAGAAGCATCCGGGGAAAATGGTCTGATCATTATTAAGGTCAAGGATGACCAACCATCCCTCGAGGTCGATTTTATTGATACGGGTACGGGCATTCCTGAGACAGAAAAGGAACGTATTTTTGAGCCCTATTTTTCCACCCGTGACAGGGGGTTCGGATTGGGCCTATCCATTGTCCAGAGCATTGTCGGGGAACTTGGTGGCACAATAGTTGTCCAAAAGAGTGACACAGAGGGTACCATATTTAGATTGAACTTACCCCGGAAGGATAAATTGTAGTCGTGAAACCAAGTATTCTGGT
>CAZVSF010000021.1:1407-7245 GCA_964630195.1 uncultured Lentisphaeria bacterium | reverse complement strand
ATCGACCTGGCAGTAAATGCCCTGAAGCTGGGCGCTCGTGACTTTATAGCGAAGCCCTTTTCCATTGAGGAATTAAAATCGAAGGTAGCCCATATCCTTGAGGATCATCAACCCTCGAATCCAGTAAATGAACCAGCAGCTGACGGTTTTCATGGCCTCGTGGGACGTTCTGAGCAAATGGAGAAATTGATTGCCCAGATCAAACAGGTGGGTGCCGTCGATAGCCCAGTACTTATCACCGGAGAAAGTGGGACAGGGAAAGAACTCATTGCCAGAGCGCTTCATCTGGAAAGTCCCAGAGCTGACCATCAGATCGTAGCTATCAACTGTAGCGCCTTGACCGACACTTTGCTTGAAAGTGAATTGTTTGGCCATGAAAAGGGCGCTTTCACAGGTGCCGTTCGGCAGCATAGGGGCATCTTTGAACAGGCCCACGGTGGCACTATTCTGCTGGATGAAATCGGCGATATTTCCCCGCAGCTTCAGGTCAAACTATTGCGGGTCTTACAGAATCAGACTTTTCAACGCGTGGGTGGAACCGAGGAAATTGAGGTAGATGTCCGTGTTATCGCCGCCACCAACCGTGATCTCCAGATCGCCATGGAGAAAAAGCAGTTTCGTGAAGACCTGTATTTTAGGCTCAATGTGCTTCCCCTGAAGATCCCCTCCTTAAGGGAAAGGCCAGAAGATATTCCTGATCTTGTGATGCATTTTGTGGAAATGAAATGCAACAGATTGAAGCGGGATGTCCCTGAAATTGGCAGAAGAACCATGGATAAGCTATGTGAGTATAGCTGGCCGGGAAATATCCGGGAACTGGAAAATTTCCTGGAAAGACTTCTGATATTTTCAGAAGGAAACAGCATTACAGCTGATCAAATTTACTTTGAAAAAGCAGCAAAAATAGCTGACTCAAAACGAGGAAGACTTAACGATGTATTGGAGCAAACCGAACTGGATCTCATTCGAGATGCTTTGAACTGGGCAGGGGGAATCAAACAGAAGGCTGCCCGCAAACTTGGCATAAAGACCAGCACCCTCTACTATAAGATGGAAAAGTACAATCTCTTTGATGAATATGGTGGCAAGAACAACAAGGTGGAAGACGACGACTAATGTTTCGTACGATTTATCCAACCCTGTTGCTAATGATGACTTTAAGCCTGGTAGGTCAGGACTTGAATACCGTTTGGGGTTCCTACATGTCCACCAACTCAAATATCGCCGAGCTGGAAGCAAGACAGGACAGCTATTTGAGAGAACAAGTCGCCATCAAGAGTAATGTCGATCAACTTCAAAAGGAATCGACCTGGTATAATGCCTGGATCAATAAATATTTCCTTTCAAATCTCTCTCAAAGACAACTCGTTATCCTGGATTCACTGGAGGTCATTCATGCTAATCTGGAGCAATTGAGAAGGTTGGAACAGCAAGAAATGATGGCCCTGACTTCAGCATATGAGCAAGTACTGGAGAACTATAATAGTGAGGAAGAACTGCCGGTAGATCAGCGAGCAGCAAGTTTACAAATTGGACGTTGGATGACCCGATCCCAACCCAACTTGATCCTGTTCCCGGATTACACAGATGTGCTTGAAATCGAATGGTCGGATCCTCGTCAACGTCAGTTGCTCCTCGTTGATGTTCAACACCTGCTTGAACAGAAAATAAGAGAATTAGATTCGTTGAGGACCCTTCGCGAAGACCAGGCAGAACTTGCTGAGAGACTTGCTGATTTTCATGAGGATCTGGGTTTACAAATGGAGTCTGATCAGGATGCTCAACAGCGTAATAGCAGGGGAGAAACGGATGCTCTCCAGGCCTGGTATACTGCAGAGGCATCAAATGAATTTGCAGATATGGGGGAAAAAACTGACCTGACAGCTGGTCGAGGTTTTGAGAGTAGCGATCCAGTCAGCATCAATGTCCCTCGTGAAGATTCAAAGGGACTTTCTCTGGAAGAACGGACTGGAAATGATCTGGGATATTTAAAGCAGAAACTTCAGGAGTATCAAGCACAACTGCTTAAGATCAATGCGGAGTTAAATGCTTCAAAGTGATGCCCCCCAAAACATCCCCTGAAATCATTTGAGATGACGATCCGGAATCAATTATTGGCATTTATTTTACTCGGGTTGATCTCCGGACACGCTTCTGGTCATGAGCAGCAATTAACACTTTCAACCTATTTTGATTCAAACCCCCGCGAAAACATTGAGGATAAAGATCCTACCGTTGGTGTTAAGGCTAAAGGGCTCTTGCGTTTTGATCGTAACAATCAATATGGTCGTCTATATGGATCGATACTGGGGCAGGGCTTTCTTGAACCAGCTCTATTCCTGGATTCAAAACTGGTGATGAATGGTGAAGTCGGAGGTGACGTTGAAGTAACCCCAGGCTATCGTTTTTATGGGTACCTGAAAACCTTTCAAAAATTGTACTTTGATGATTTGCAGAGATCGGGGTACTATAGCCTGAGTGTTTCCCTCAGACGCAGTAGATCACCAGGTATGCGTCAAGAACTGGGCTTGAGAAAAACAAATCATTCCCTCGATTATGGGACATTATTCAAATATACAAGCCAAAGTGCCACGTTCAGCTTGACCCGTCAGTTTGGACCGGTCTTCCAGGCGGGATTCAGGGCTCAAATTGGACAAATTGACTATGCTGATTATCCAGCCAGGTCATTGTCAGGCGATTCCCTGGTCTTGAGTGACTCAAAGAATCAAAGGGATCGTACACGTCTGCTGGGTCTTCAGGTCAAACACCTGGGAATAATGATTTGGGGCATCACTGTCAATCTGGAAGATATCAGTTCCAACAGTGCTCTGGAAGAAGCTCAAGTCTGGTCAGGGAAACTGTTCCTTTCAGGCCGATTCTCGAATGACGTGTTTTTCCATGTGGTGCTCAACGGGATGAAAAAAGTATACGCCCATACCGATGTATTTGAAGCCACACCTTATCGCGATCCTGAAGAGAATATACAGAACCAGCTCCATGTGCAGCTCGAACGGGTGATGACCCCCGCAACAGTGATATATCTCCAATACAGTTACATCAAGAACGAAACCATATTCAATCACTGGTTTTATGATAAAAATCTTTTAGAGGCAGGTCTCAAACTCACACTTTAAGTCACTTCTATCCATGTCAAATTGTTTCAGGATTTTGATGTATGTTTCAGAAATCTGAAACATTTAATCCTATCTATCTCGCCAGAACTCCGTGATCAAAAATATTTTCAATTATTTTTCATGGTCAAACCATTGTACTTAAGGCCTGGTCGCTGAAAACCCCCCATTCATCTCCTCACTGGCATATGACTTGTCTTAATAGACAGCAATGACTTATGCCCTGCCTTTTCAGGCAGATGATTAAAATGATGAAGGAGAAAGTGATGAGAGATAGAATAATCAGGGTTCAGTTTTTTATACTGCTCATAATGTGGGGAATCATCGCACTACTAACGAGTTGTGAAAATTCCATACTGGATTCAGGTCAAACCAGTCGAGAATCACTTCCCGGTGACAAGAATGCAATGAACGATTATATGGCTGGGGCTGGTGGTGCTGAACTTGGGGACGACTATTATCCCGGAACAGAGCGCCATGGGGATTTAAACTATAACGGGTTTGTAGATACGGACGAAGACAATCTTTCTACCTTTGGTGTCGATGTAGATGCCGGATCCTATACCTTTGGTCGCAAAAAAATTAATGAAGGTATTATCCCAGCTCCTGCATCAGTGCGCGTTGAGGAATATATCAATTATTTTCATCAGGATTATCCAGCCCCCCTGGATGAACCTTTTTCCGTTGTTGTGGAGGGCGCACCCTCACCTTTTCGTGCCGATAGTCTCCATCTGATACGAATTGGACTCAAGGGCCGTGAAGCCGGCGCTGAGGATATGGCATGGAATCTTACCTTTCTGATCGACATCTCGGGATCCATGAGAACGCGATTGGATCTGGTCAAGGAAAGTCTATACATCCTGGTTGATAACATGCGTCTTGGTGACCAGGTATCCATTTGCACTTATGCTGGTGGCGTTGGAACCGTCCTGAATCCAACAGGTCTTCAGCAGAACGATGCCACTGCGATCAAAGCCATTATTGCCGAGCTAGAGGCTGGGGGGAGCACGGCCATGGCTTCTGGATTGCAGAATGCTTATGATGTGAATAGCTCGGGATATCTGGATGGAGGCGTGAATCGCATCATTGTCTGTTCTGATGGTGACGCAAATGTGGGTGCTACGTCGCATGAAGGGATCTTAGAACTCATTGAAAATTATGTGGACCAGGGAATAACGTTGTCCACCCTGGGTTTTGGGAGTGGGAATTACAATGATAATCTCATGGAGCAGCTGGCGGATCAGGGCAATGGTAACTACTACTATATCGATAGCATCATTGAGGCAGAAAGACTTTTTACCGAGGATCTGCTGTCGGTGATGGAAGTGATTGCAAAGGATGTCAAAATTCAGGTTGAGTTCAATACAGCTTCAGTCCTGAGATATCGTTTGATCGGATACGAGAACCGGGATATAGCAGATGAAGAATTTGAAAATGATAGCACCGATGCCGGTGAAATTGGTGCTGGTCATCGCGTCACGGCTCTCTACGAAATTGAGCTGGTAGAGGGTGGATCAGAGAATCTGGGGACAGTCCACCTCCGCTACAAATTGCCTGACGGAGAAACAGACATACCCATTGATGTGCCTCTATCAATAGCAGAATTCGCGGACTCCTTCTCCCAGGCTAGTGACCGATTCAGGTTTACCGCAGGTGTGGCGGAATATGCTGAGATCCTGAGAGACAGTCCCCATGTTGCGACTAATCTTAATGTTGTCGAAGCGCTTATTGCATCTTCGCTAATTGGTTCAGACGAGCGGGATACAGAATTACTGGATTTGATCCGTCGACTTCAGACCATTGAGTGAGGAACCCGAGGTTTAACCCGAAAACATTATTTTTCTGAAAGGATCAGCTCCCATGACTTGCGATTTCAAACAAATAAATGTGCTTAACCGGAACAGTCGCTTACATCTGGCGAAAGCGGTTTTGATCACCCTCGTACTCAGTGCCAATACGGTTTTTGCCCAACTGATATCCTTAAAAACGGTACCGGTGGCTACAGGTGATCAATTCCTGGTTTTTCCCAGTCAGAACTTGAGTCTTGGTGGCGTTGGCATCAGTTTAAGAGATTCACTACTTGATCATTGGGTGAATCCCGCCAATGGATCGAAGATCAAAGGTATACAGGTTTCCAGTTCACCCGTGTATTACAGCATTGGCAATGGATACGGCAATGCCCGTTCCATGCCTCTATCTATGGTCTGGAATAAAAATATCTGGTTTGGCGGGGTATCTTTTGCTCTTCAGGCGATGAATACAGCAGAAAACCAAACCTGGTGGAATCCAGAGTCAAGAACCCTGAGCCAGGACATTGCCGAGAATAAATATCTTGCTGGCTTTTTGGGGCGCAACATGGGGAATACATCCATTGGAGTGAGTGCTTATTGGGCTTCTTTATCAGCACTTGATGGTGTTGATTTACTTTACTCCAACAGTGAAAGTATTGATCAATCAGGCGACTTAACTGATGTCCGTATAGGCCTAAATCGAATGTTTAATACTGGTGGCGAGGTAGATCTGCTTTATCTCCACAATGAATTGGATATGAAACACGAGGTCATGTATATGGATTGGAGCATTGATTTTCCATTCGAACGTATCGAGACCAATCTGGATCACACTGTGACTCAGGGTTTGCACCTGGCTTACAAGAGTCCCAGTGATGAATATGGCTGGTCATATGGTTCAATATTGACGGTAAACC
>CAZVSF010000021.1:0-1307 GCA_964630195.1 uncultured Lentisphaeria bacterium | reverse complement strand
ACTGGCCTGGGCTGGAAGGACAACAATCGCACCTTCCAACTGGGAATGCAAATGCGCTCCATCCACTACTGGCTGGACCAGACGGATTTTATCTCAGTGACTGACAGGGAGCAGGAAGAATATTGGGTAGAGTGGACCACAACCTGGGGAGTCGCCATGGACTTCAAAGATTTCACTATTCGCTACTCAGGAAAAACGACCATGGGAACCGGTCGTCCCGGTATTGACACCCAATGGCTCTGGCGTGGGGGCATGCTGGAAGATGTGAGCATGGGTGGTGACTTCATCATTGCACCCAGCGATGACTTGACCCTAACAGAAGCGCGTGTCATGACCCATCAGATCTCAATCTCTCTGCCACTCCGTAGATAACAAAACCACATGGCAATGCTAAAACAGTTATATTTTGCTTGCGCCGTTGTAGTTCTATTCCCAGTCTCTTGCGTTTCTCCAGAGACCTATGATTATGAGTACAATGGAGATCTCTATTTTAAAATTCTGCAGCACACTCCCGTTGACATCAATGAACAGCAATCACATACACTTCTCCTTGTAACTGAAGAAAATTTTAATAGCGTGCCAAATCACCTGATCACTGAGATTGAGTTTTCACATCGTGAAATCGAAATTCATGTGTTGAGTATAGATAGATCAGAAAGTAGGTATCACGCCATTGGACCCGCAGAGGCTGAGATATCTCTGCCGATATTGAATGAAAACGCTTTAGAGTTAAAAATTCAGAATAAAAAAAGTGCTGATAGATACTATTTAACTTTTAATAATGGTTCAATTGCTGTAGTGGTAGTTGATACTAGCTATACCAGATACTTGCAATATGATGATTCAATCGGTCCTTAAGGTTTAGTTAAACTGGCTAACCAGTCATCGATAAATCAGATGTGAATATTCAATGCAATAATTTGGAGATTGCTTCGTCGTACCTCCTCGCAAAGACGATAGAAGGAGTAATCCCGTAAAGTCTTCGCGGAATCCCGCTAAGCGGGGAGCGAAGCGCGACGATCTCGATCCATCCCCAGCCTCAATTTGGAGATTGCTTCGTCGTACCTCCTCGCAAAGACAGTAGAAGGAGTCATCCGGTAATATCTTCGCTCGCAATGACTACTATTACTTAGCTAAAGGACCTTCTGCAGCTTTAAGTGCTTGTTCCAGATCCTCAATAATGTCATCGATGTGTTCAATGCCAACACAGAGGCGGATCATATCAGGCGTTATCCCGGCAGCTTCCAGTTCAGCAGCGGACAATTGTCTGTGTGTGGTGGAGGCCGGGTGAGCGGCCAATGACTTGG
>CAZVSF010000020.1:18710-22016 GCA_964630195.1 uncultured Lentisphaeria bacterium | reverse complement strand
CAACGCTGTCTAGCCAGAGCTTCGTGCCTATGTCGATCAAGGTTTCGAGAGGTGTTCGCATTGGCTTCTCCTCATCTGCACTTCACAACTGGTATGCTAAATATCTTACGCAGACTTTGCCGGGATGGAAACAGTGGTTTGGTTTCCAGCCCGGTCCGTAAAGGCAACACTTGTATAAAGATATTCACCATCACTTGTTAAATAATCCGATAAACTCTGAATATTAGTTGAGGATATTATCAAATTGGTGTCTGTGTTCACCGTAAATATTGGGATATTTGCTAAAACGATTTCAGGCGAACCAGTCAATCCAATCTGCATGCGCACATCGGCCTGTCCATTTACCATGGTGGAATCATTTGGAATCGTCAGGTTCAAGCGCAGGGAGTCAGAATTTGCATTCCAAGTATTTTCAGGCAGATTCTCACCATACACAGTATCGAGTGCGGCGGTGAATAATCGTGGAGCCGTGGTATCTATTTCAATAATGGTCAAGCTTGGGCTGTAATAGATCTCGTTGCCAGCCTGATCGATAACATATGCCTTGAATTCAATAAATTTGCCACTACTAAAGTTGGTTAAAGCTTCTATGGCACTCCCACTGAGGGATAAAATATGCAGGGGATCAACAGTACTGAGCGTATCGCCTATGGAAAATGTTTCAAATGGAAATGGAAGTACACGTCCCTGACAGAAGACTTCTCCATCAAGGAGCGTCAGGTCAGTCTCGTCGAATGGAATGCTTACATCAATTCCAGTGCTGGTATTGTTCCAGTAACCAGTGACAATTGATCCACCCGTGACACTCACTTCACCAGTTACATCGGCTGCCGGGAGGATTTCATCCACAGTTGTAACAGGACTGCCAACATTGCTGGTTGTTGAATTTCCGCCAATATCTGTCAAGACAGCATCAAATTCCAGAACTTGTACACTCCCCCAGTCTGTGAGTCCTTCCAGAGTATCTCGAGGAACAGAAATGGTAATATCGTTAAAATCGGTGATAGCAATTGGGTCCATTATGTTTTCTGGCGTGGTTACACTAGCTCGCAACTGCAATTCTCCCCCGATAATTGTAGGATCAGATTCATTCAATACAATTATCACATCAATCCCATCATTGGTAGAATTGAAGTAATCTGCCCTCACCATCCCACCTGTGGCAATCATGGTATCCAAATCAAATAGATCTGGTGCTGAATAATCGACAATCAACGAATATAGCGCTCCACTCTCGGTAATATTTCCAGCTCTATCCGTGAGTACTGGATTAAATCGAAGCGTATCTCCATCCCCGATCCCCAGTGTGTTCAGATCAGCCGCAGTAAGTGTCATAACGAGGGATTCATTTATATTTCCGACGACCAAGATGGAATCAAATCCGGATGCTGCAAACCCTCCACCAGATCCAATTCTTGATCGTAGTTCGTAGGTGCCCCCAATGAGAGAGCTATCGTTTGGGATCACCGAAGTAACAACATATTGCAGATTTGTCGCATTCCAATGTGCCGCATCGTAAACAGTTCCGCCTTGAGTCCCATAGGATCCCTCTGTAATTGGATCAGGATAGATTTCATCGATCTGCAAGGTTGTCGAGCTAATATTTCCAATTGTGGAATTTCCGGGCATATCAGTGATAATTCCACGAACTTGAATGGAATCAGCAACATCATAATTGGGCAATCCCTCTATTTGAGTTGCACTGAGGGTGATAGTGATGGGATCAGCTGATGAAATAGTAACTGGGCTTCCAAGACTCACAAAAGGATTCTCATCAACACGCCCCTGCAAGCGGACTGTTCCACCAATTAGTGATCCATCAAACGCCGAGATTGGCAGAGTAACTTTTATGGAGTCGGTGGTAGCATTATAGTAACCTGACACAACTGGATCACCGACAAGTACAATATCGCCAGTATCAATAGTATCCGGGACAACTCCGTCGATATGGAGCTCATAGTCAGAAAGGGTAATTGTTGGCAGGGAAAGAAGATCAACCGGGTTCCCCACGATATTAGATAATTCCGCAGCCCCACTTTCATTCATGCTGAGAACTGATAAAACATCAACAGAGTCACCAGGTAGAACTGTGTAATTGAAAGTTACCTGGGATGTATTATTTATAGAGCTTGCCGGGAGACTAACGACCCTATCAGTATCACCTGTTTCCAGAGTCATTAACAGTGTGTCAGATGCTAAGGAGACCGCTTCTTCAAAAGTCACGATAATGTCGATAATATTGCCGGTTTTATAGTATACATCTGAAGCACTTGTTGTAGTAATGTTGAGAATAGTTGGATTGTCACCGTACAAGTTGATACTTCTTGGACTCAAATTATCATCAACAGGAACGCTTAGATCAGCCAGATTTCCGGCCAGATCATATACGGCATCAGAACTTGTTGTGACACTATCAACGAGCAAGGGTGCCGCATTGTCCTCTTGAGCGACCAGGAAAGTAAATGAAAGCGTATCGGAATTATCTATACTCGTCGTATCTAATATCCTACCGGAATTGGTATTCAGATATGTGTAAAGGGTTGCTCCACTCATATTAACAACTTCAGAAAAATTTAATCTCACGTTGACAGGATCATTAATTCCATAATTTCCATCAGAATTCCAGGAACTGACACTACTGACCACTGGAACTACTCGATCGATATAGAAAGTATCCACGCTGGCTGTTGTGCTTGGCGTTGCGTTTCCAGCGTAATCTGAAATATTAGCAGTAATGTGTAGGACTTTATAATCTCCGAAATTGCTATGAGATTCTTCGACATCGGATTTATCTAAAGGAATAGTCACTTCATCACCAAGATCACCAGAGCCAATAACATAAACACTGCCCAGACTCTGCTTCCCCGCTATTGAAGCAAAATACCCTTGAATCTGGACTTCCCCCCCTACCAGAGAGGCATCATCAGCAATATCAAGGGAGACGTTCATCAAGGTATCTGTAATATTCCAATAGCCTGAAGTGTAATTATCTCCCTCAACTGTGATATTACCAACTGTGAAAGCTGTTGGATCATTTCCATCTACAATGATATCAGCATTATTAGCCAGATTTGAATCAGCTGGTAACGAGCTTAAATCAACCCTATTCCCTCCAACATCTATCAGATAACCAGTGTTCATTGCCAGACTTATAATGGTTAGATCCAGACTGGAATCACCTGCAGATACTGTGTAGCTCGCCACTAACTCGCTTCCACTGATACTTGTGGCAGAAATGACTTGATCGGTAGTCCCAGACTCAAGAGTTATCGCTAATGTATCACCGCCAGAAAAACTCACATTTTC